>DATHGW010000363.1:0-25019 GCA_035317445.1 Puia sp. | reverse complement strand
ATTTCTTGCATTCAGGATTAATATCAATGCCATAAATTTTCGCCTTGGGACCAAAATATTCCTTCCACATTTGTAGACTCCCCCCGTGTAAAACGCCTATTTCCAAGATGTTAATCTCTTTGTTTCTGAATCTACTAAAATGGCGATCATATATTTCAAAATAATGATGCCACTTGAAAATCCTTCGCTTCGTATTCGAGTTAAAATACTTTTCTAAGTCATTCATAATTATTAAATTCTAAGAGAGCGAAGGTATTAAATTTGAACAAAAACCTATTCGTTATTTTAAATTTTGTGAAAGTTCTTATTTCTAAAATCGATTACATAATTTATATTAAGTAATTACATTTTTGGTTGAAAAAGGGTTTACAACAATTCTCTGCCTTCGCCAAGTTTTAGAAATTTGGCTTTATTTGGGTTATCCCAATACCTATTGTTCCGTTGACATCAGGTTGGATATGATCTTTGGAACTAACGATACCCGCGGTCGTAGATGTCGGGGCCATTGCCCATAGGTATCTGCCTTGTCCGCCGGCTACATAAGTGGAAAGGCCAGAGACTCCTGCAATTAAATTCCCCGGATCTGCTGTGACTGTGATACTTTGTAACGCGCTTATTATTGAAGCCGTGTTGAATTTTGAAGTTATGGTTAAATTAACAGGTAATACACAGGTTAAGGGAAGTTTAATGGAAATACAATACCCGGTAATAGTCGCAGTCGAAACAACCTGACAATCTTTCCCGCCCGAAGTGTAGTCACCAGCAAGAGATGTTTGCCAGCCGTTTCCAACAAGAAGATTTCCCTGACCGGACCAGTGATCAAATGCTCCCCCGGAAAGAAAAGTATAGCCAGCGGGCGGATTTACTACTATTGTTGGAAAAGAGACTGCCGGACTGGAAGTAACGGAGGTGATTTTCATGTTAGAAATAATTTGTGAAGTGTTCATGGAACCGCCAGCACATTGATTTACGTTACATGGAAAAATTTTCATTCCAATAACATAGACCCAAAGTCTATGTAAATTCTGAACTTGATGACTCTTAGATGCTCCCGAATAGGTAGTAAATAAACCGTTGTCAACAGGATAAGCAGCCGTTAAAAGAGAATTTACACCGACATCTGTATTTAGTGTATTCGTGATTTTTGCTCCGCCACCCACCATTACAAAGCCAGCATCTACAGACACAGTCTTAACGTTTGTTTGCCCGTCTATGTAATCTCCCCAAACAGATATTTCAATCTTGCCACCGGTACAGGTACCGGCTATATACGTATCTGAAATCAACTGTCTTGTAAAAAATGGACGGTTCCTGATTGTTTTATTGTCCTTTTTCCATCCGACCAAAAAGAATAGAACAAACAATGTCGTTATAAATGCTGTTGATGGAAGTAGTGTCTTTTTCATTTTTGTGCATTTAGATGTGAGGATGGATGCTAATAAATGTGACGTAGGGAAGTACTTAAATTGACGAAATTATGTTTGTGAAAAACTAGGTATAGATCCGGCTACCTCAATAACCAGGCTTTATTTCAAATAAGCTGATTTGTAAATTCCCAGAAATGTCAGTTTGGCCTTGATCCTTACTGTTTACGATTCCTGTATATGCAGTTTGAGGGTACAATGCATACAACAATCTACCATATCCTCCATTAGTATTGTAGTTTGAAAAGCCACCGATGCCTGACAATGCATATCCGGCATCTGCAGTCAAAGAAAGTGATTGAGCGTGTTGTGTTACCGTTACTTGCGCATTTTTATTTTGAACTAAAAGAGTAAGTGGATTTTGACCTGCACATGGTATTCCGCTAGCTAAGAAGGATATACAATAGGCAGTTATGGTTGCTGGCGATTGCTGAACCTGATCCTTACTGGAAGAGGTTAAGTATCCTAAGACAGATGGATATCCGCACTCTACTAAAAGATTACCCACTCCAAACCATTGATCTACAAATGCACCACCACTTAAGGCTTTATAACCTGCCGGCGGGGAAACGATAGCGGAGGGGTGATTTGTAAGAGGACTCATAACGGATGCAAGGTTAAGAAATGGGATAATTTGGGAAGGGTTAAGTGGAGATGGGCATTTCCCAGTGCATGAAAAGATTTTTAAACCGATTGCATAAACCCAACATCTGTGATAATATGTCTGGAAATGTTGCTTCGACTGGGCTAGGAACTTAGTGAATGTTCCATCATCAATCGGAGCACAGCTGACCAATATAGCATTAACGCCTGCATCCGTATTACTCGTATTGGTCACTCTTGCTCCACCACCAATCAGAACGAAGTCCGCATCGACATTTGTTTGAATAGAATTAGTATTTCCATCGCTATAGGCTTCCCAACACTTAATTTCTATTTGACCTCCTTGACAAGAAGAAGGGAGAAAAATGTCATACAACACAGTTCTGTTAGTCTGAGTCGGACTTTCCTTTAGTAAAGTTGATTTTGCTTTTTTTGACCATCCGACAAAAAAGAAAATAAAAAATAGTCCTGAAATAAAGGCTATTATTTGAATTGGTTTATTTTTCATTTTAATTATTTTAAAATGTTTACAAAAAAACCACAAAAACAGAATGAAGAACTAAATAATTCCAAAACCATTATTTCATAACAACAATTAGATAGCTTAGTATTTACAAGAAATAATTCTTAATTGATAAGTTAATCCAAATTTATCATAAACTATGCAATCCTAATGGTTTACATGTATGACATTAATTAAATAAAATGGGGAACTACAAAATAGATGTTTCAACTTGCCAGATTTATGCTCGACTCTTTTTTCATTTTCCTGATTTTACTTTGATTTGTTTTTATATTGGCGATGGGGGTTTTCCACTGTTAACAGCCTTCGCTGCAAATTCATTGGGTGTAAGATCATTTAAAGAGCCATGTGGGATTTCATTGTTATATGTCTGCATCCATTCATCTGAGAGGATACTTAACTGCTCGAGATTTTCAAAAAGGTATGCATCCAGGATATCTTCCCGGTAGGTTTTATTAAATCGTTCTATATAGGTGTTCTGCATCTGTCTTCCTGGTTGGATATAATTGATCTTTATACTTTTTGCTTTGCACCACTAGGTAAATTCAAAGCAGGTGAACTCCGGTCCGTTATCAGGCTGAAAGCTGTCTGGAAGTTTTCTTTGTTTTTCCAGGATTTCCAACTGATTTATCACTGAAACACCTGGAATCGAATAATCGGGGTAAACCGTCAGTGCTTCTCTGCATTACGTAAGGAAAAAAGTTGCAACCGTCGGTTTTGTTTCAAGCGAGTATTTGCCAAATAAAATAGGATTGACTAAATTTATTCAGAATGTATGGCCCAAGTTTGAAAATGCCGAAATTAAACTCGCCATATATGGAAGGATATGCTATGATGGACTTCTGGGATTCAATTCCAGGAATATAGTTTGTCGCGGATTTATCGAAAATATTAACTCTATTTACTCAGAAATCGATGTAGCTATTAATCCTGTATATTTTGGCGCGGGCGTTAAAATTAATTCTTTGGAGGCACTGGCTAACGGTATTCCCTTAATCAGTACGTCACATGGCGCGCGCGGAATCAATTTTAAAAATAAAAGAATACTTATGCTTGCCGACAGCGATGAGCTATTTTCAAAAGCGTTGTTCAGTCTTATTAAAGGCTATGAATGCAGAAAAATATTGGCCGACAACGCATACAAATATATGGCTGATAATTTTTCGACAGAAAAATGTTACGGAGCTTTATCGAATGTTTTGCAATTGAGAATCAAGTAGCGCCGGGGTAATCCTCTGGAAACGTTTTTAACCAATTAGATGCCTTAATTTGATGCTTTCCGTAATATTTTTCATATGAAACGGTTATTGATCTTATTTCTATTTCTTCCTTCGTCTTTAATGGCTCAGACTGGTATCGAACCTTTCACGGACTCACTTTTGAGCAGTCTTGTAAAAGTTGTTGCGACTACGAATGCCGAGAGGGTTTTTGTCCACAGTGACAAATTGATATATCGGGCAGGAGAGACAATTTATTTCAGAGCATATTGTTTAAACTCATTTTCAGGTAAGCTTGATAGAGACAGTAAAATATTGTTTGTTGACCTTACCAATGAAAATGACAAGGTTTTAGCTACTGTGCTTCTAAATAATAGGCTCCTTAAGACTGAGGGTTATATTATTCTTGCTGATACTCTTTCTCAAGGTGACTATTGGCTCCGTTCATATACGAGCGAAATGGTGCAAAATGACACGAGTTCAATATTCGTAAAGCATATTTATGTATTAAATCCTAAAAAAAAGAACAACCAAATACAGCCAAGCCTTGAAAAAGATAATAGAATCAATTCAGGGTTGGAAAATTATCAAATGGTTTTTTATCCTGAAGGTGGCAGGATTATACCAGGGATGCACCAAAGAGTTGCATTTGAGCTTTATAGTTCATCGGGGTCTCAGACGCCTCATTTTGGATATGTTACAAATGAAGAAGACTCAATTGTCGCGCGATTCAAATCAAATTCAAATGGTTTGGGGACATTTGATTTTTATCCGGAAAATGAAGAGCATTATGCAATTCATATCGAATCTGCGAAGGACGCCTTTCCTTTGCCGGGTTTCGAGTCAAATGGTGCAAAATTGTCGATCTCTAAAAGGTCGGATACCTCCTTTTCTCTATTAATAGGTTTGGGTGATGACCTATTTAAAAAGAACGTAAAAACAGTTCTGGTAGGCATAAATCAAGGAAGGTTGTTTTATGGAGCTTCAGGCACTGGAATATATGAAGTTCAGATATCGAATAGTGAAATACCTGAAGGTAAGTCGGATTTCTTACTTTATGATGAATCAAAACACATATTGAGCCAGCGAGCAGTTAATTTTGCTAAAGGTCCATTTTTAACAATTAGTACTGATAAGGATAATTATGGCGCAAGAGAGAAAGTAAAATTGAGTATGTCAATATCTGATGAAAAAAGGCGACCTAAAATTGCTTCCTTGTCAATGTCCGTTACAAATAATGTAGCTGTCAAGCAACCCTTCATTGATCAGCAACCCCTTCCGGACAGCTTCAGGTTGTATACTCAGAATCGCGATTATGCCAACTTGGATTTGACTAAAACTGAACGTCGAAAAAAAGCCGTAGAGCCAGAATATATCAGTGGAAGGGTTTTAGACAAAAAAGGAATTCCTAAAGGCAATCAATTGGTTACCTTATTTTCAGGGGCTGATGCCGAGGAAATATCTTTTGGGCTAGACACCACTGATGCAAAAGGTAAATTTTGTTTTCCGCTCCCCCAATATTCGGAAAATATCAAATTTCAATTGGAGGTAAGCAATCTGAAAGGAGATCGGCAAGACCTTAAAATTGATTTAGATAGCGCTCAGTTGCCAAGTTTTAAGACACCCAAACACCTAAAAAATTCTTTTGATAATTCAATGTTTTCTCAAATGCAAAATAGTGAAGGGACCTATTTTGATACTGTATCGCTGGCTAATCAAAAAAAAATGTTGAGTGCGGTAACTGTTCGAGCTAAAAAAAAACAAGTAGTAAACTATGATGATAGTAAGAGATTGAGCACATTTTCAAGTGTTGTATCTTGGGATAAGATTCAGCAAGGAATAAATGGAGTTGAAAATGCCCTTTTGATGACCCCGGGTATAAGTCTGTTAAATGGGTTTGTCACGATTAAAGGCATTGGAGGATTTACGCCTACTGCAGAAACCGAACCACTGATAGTAGTTGATGGCACACCCCTCCTCTTAGGGTCTCTGGGACTAGGTATCGGCACAGGTAGTCCTGTGCTGTCCTATTTAAGAACGCTTTCACCAAACGATATTGAATTTATTGAAGTCTTAAGCGGGCCAGAAGGTTCTTATTTTGGCGTGCGCGGAGCTCATGGCGTTATTTCCATTAACACAAGATCTGGACCCAGAAAGAGATTGGATAGCCAGTCCAATGCGTTGCAAATATTCCATGCATCGGGTTATTTGACCATGATTCCATTTTCGTCACCTGAATATTATTCTGACGAACAGATTAAAAACCCATATCCTGATCAAAGGTCGACGATTTATTGGAACGGAAATATCCTGACCAACAATGAAGGAAAGGCAACTGTAGAGTTTTTTACAGCAGACGATGTATCAGACTATACAGTAACCGTAATAGCCGTCACAATTGATGGCGAAATGATCAATGGCAAAACGACAATCCACAGAAAATAGCGTAAATGCCTAGAAATAGACAAACAATATGAAATCTCAACTAGTGTTATTTCTTTTCCTCGCATCTGGAATTTATGCACAAACAGGCAGAATTGTAAAAGGAAAAGTTACCAACGGGCAAACAGGAAGTCCAATATCGAACGCAAGTGTCTATTTTGCAAATACTTCCAAGGGGGTTGTAACCAATGAACATGGCCTTTTTGAGATCCGCAATATTCCAATCGGGAACAGTGAGCTGGTAATCTCTTTCATTGGGTTTAAAAGCCAATCTTTTCACATTTCGTCTCAGAGTCTTCCTTTGAAACTAGATATACAATTGCAGCCAAAAGTTGAAGAGTTGGAGTCCGTTACTGTTCAACCATTTGAGAAAAATGGTTGGGAGAAATGGGGCGCGTTTTTCCTAACCCATTTCATCGGAACATCGGTGGCAGCAAGAGGGGCAAAAATTATTAACTATAAAACGCTGAAATTTCGTTATTCAAAAGAAAGTGTTTTGAATGTTGTTGCTTCTGAACCTTTAATTATTGAAAATCCAGCTTTGGGCTATAGAATTAAGTATGATCTTGATGAATTTGACTATGACAGTACAAAGCACTTTGTTAATTTCCAAGGGTATAGATATTTTGAAGACTTACTAACTGCAAATCCTCGCATGTCAAAGCGTTGGAAAAGGAACAGAAAGGATGCCTATGAAGGGTCAATAATGCATTTTATGCGGTGCTTATATAACGGAACACTTTTAAAAAATGGATTCGAAGTTCATCGATCTATATTAAAAGGAGAAGATTTTTTTGTCATATCTCCAAATATTTTGAACTCAGATAGCCTGGTTGCAAATTCTGATGAAAATACAAAATTGTTTTTTTTCAAGGGCTTTTTGGAAGTCATTTATAAAAACGCTAAAACAGATCCTAATTATTCCAATCCCGAATCCGGCAAGGGTGGAGGATGGACTCAGAAATCCCAAATTAATTTGCAGTTTGGCGAACCGATAATCTTTGGATTTGATGGTAACTTTACTCCTCCATTGGGTCTTTTTTTAACGGGCTATTGGGCATGGAGCGAAAAAGTCGGGCATATACTGCCTCTTGATTACGAGCCAGAGGAAACTGACGATGTAAAATAACTTTGAAAATGATCATAAAATTTGTCAATTTGACTTAATCTAAAAGCACAGTAGGAGATTGATTGCTACGCTGAAACAAAGAAGTAATAACATTATGATGTAAAAAAATTTTTTTATTTCCAGCACAAAGTTGTTAATGACCAGTTTAATGAAAAAATAAAGTCGAATTCGGAAATATTAGCAGGAATATTATCCATATTTGATGGTGGGCTAGCAATAATTTCAGGTCCTGAAAAGGTAACAGCTCTTGGAACATCCCAAGGAAATTGGGGTGCGTTGAAAAGCGCAGGTAAACTCGCAGATTATAGAGTGCTAGAAGTAAAGGTTGATCCCAGCCTTTATAAAACGGCGCAAGGAAGAGATTTTATTTGGGAAAATTATAATAAGCCTTTCCTCGATAAGGCAGTTAATAAAGGAAGGAGTTTTAAACTTTTCGATGACCCTGATAGTAAAATGATTTTTGACGAACAAAACCCATCAAGAGGATTTAATTTTTTTGGTAGGGAAATAGATTACTTGACCCGAGAAAAGGGATATATTAGAAGTGGCGATCAATTGATTCCGGGAAAAAAATAACGGTATGGATACAACTATAAATTATTCTGGATTTGATCGAGATATCAATGAAGCATTTGCGCCAATTATTCAAGAATTTTCGTTTGGGTTTAATAAAATTTATGAAGGTTGCTATGAATTGGGAAATTCTAAATGTATACTGAGATTTACTTTTGATAGAGGGGATGTTGCTTGCAACATTAGGAAAGTGGGGTCACCTGAGTTAACAGAAGAAGGTGTTTTTCCAATATTAAGTTATCTTTTCCCTGAATTTAATGACTCTGATGATGAAAAAATCTATGATGCTAGGCTTCAACTATTTAAATACGCTGAAATTATTGCATCAAAATTGAAAAATGTTATTCAAGGCGATTTCTCATGGTTAAAAGGCTATATTGAAGAAAAAAATAAATTTGAAAAACTTATTCATTTCGTTTGGAATGATTTGGATAAAAACTCCTCTATCTATAAGAAATTTGCCGCTGGAGATGTTGCTTGGATTAAAGATCTAAAGGAGTTTTTACAGAAAAACGATATCAATCTCTAGACGTACTATTAATTGAAGACCTTTAAAAATACTATATATTAGTTCCCCTTTATTCGAAGGTTTCGAAATCAATTAATACTATGCTTAGGTAATTTAAGGATTCGAGCCTCATTAGGCGAGATTCGCCAAGTCGAATTTTGGGGAATCATTAATATTATGCAATGGTTGGCAATTATTTAACCACGTATTTTTTCCAAAGTCCAATGGTCGTTAAAATATCTAACTTATGCTCGAAAATGAACTTCAGGAAATTAATGACAGAATTAGGTCAAGGAAAAATCTAAGAAATGCTGTATTTTCCTTTATTGCTCTTTTTCTGTCATCCGTTTCATCATTTTTGACAATTGAATTGATAGGATTCAACAGGATTATTAGCTGGACTCTTGTTTTTTTATTTTATGGACTTTTAATCTGCGCTATGATCATTTCCGGAGTTACAATTGTAAGTTGTTTGATCTCACTAAGAACTTCTAGAAATAGCAAGACGTATTTTGCAGTGTGTATTTGCATATTAGTTTTAGTCATTGTCATCAAAGAGATCTTTCAAAGATTATGACCTTATAAGAGGGTGGAAAAATATTTTTTCCAAGGGTGTGTCTGCAGCCAGCTACACGAGATCACATGCACTTCAATCACGAACATCACATTGATCAAGTTTGCTTATTATTTCGACGCGCAAGGAAACCGTATCGGGAAAGTTCAGACCTTCAGCAACACGGATAATAGAGCATTCACCTGGTATTCTCGCGACGCGCTGGGTAATATCATTTGTCAAATAGATCGCTCGACCAAGGAGGTAAAACATCACGAGGAATTATAGAAGGATCTTTAAAGGGAATTCCAAAAACGAGTATACGTGTAAATTCCAAAATTATTAATAGTAACCCAGTTCATAATCAATAATATGAATCGAGATATTAGCGATCAATTCTTGTTCACATCCAAACAAAATTATTTGGATTGTATCACACCTGCAAATCCCTCAAGCCGTTTAGAAGAAGGATACAGAAAAATTGTGAAAATTGCAGAAGAATATTTTAAGAATAATGAGTATAAGGAATTTGCAGAATTTTTTCAAGAGGGACAATACTTTATCCCGCTTTGGACAGCCCATATGATTGTTGAATATGGCAATCCGAGTAATAAAATAATGAAGTCAGCAATAAGCGTAATTTTAGAATATGCTGATAGTCCTTTCGCCACGGAGGTGGCGAAAGAGGAAAAGCAATGGCTTAAAGATTATGGAGCCAAATATAATATCAATATGTGAGCGAAGTCGAAGTTCCACAACGGCTAATTTAGTATGGTAGGTCTTAAAATTAAAGATGATTTTTTCCTGATTGGATCAAGCGATTTTTTCCGTTCCTTTTTTGACAATATTCACTGTCATTTAGAAAGACCAAAACCTTGGGGAACTAAATATCCTTTGCTTTTTCGTGCAAAGAAACCTGCGCAACCGGGTTTCCTATACCAGCATTACCAACAGCAGCAGCAACCCGGCCAATTATGACCAGGCGAGCCTATACAGCTACGATATTGAAGGCAACGCGGACACCGTGTTGCAGGACTATGGCAGCTCGGCACCGGTTATCACGCACAACATGATGAACCTGCATGGTCACCGCTGGAAAAAGTTTGTATACAAATATGACCTGATCAGCGGAAAAGTGAATCAGGTGAGGTTCCAGCCAGGACTCTCAGACGGTTGGATACACAATTATGTGTATGATGCGGAGAACCGGTTGATCAAGGTCCAGACCAGCCCGGACAGTGTGCTCTGGCAAACCGATGCGCAGTACCAGTATTACAAACATGGACCATTGGCGAGGATGCTGCTCGGAGACCAGCAGGTGCAGGGTATCGACTATGCCTATACGTTGCAGGGATGGCTGAAGGGAGTCAATAGCAATGCAGTGGACTCACTGAGGGATATGGGTGGCGACGCCTTTATCGGAGGTGTGAACCAAAACACAGGTAAGGACATATTCGGTTTCAGTCTGAATTATTTCACCGGTGATTATGCTTCGATCAATACCGGCGTGGCGCCGTTCCCGGGATATAGCGCGTACCTGCCATCGGGAGCTTACAAGCCATTATATAACGGCAACATCAGCAGCATGGCTGTTACGCTCAACCCGCTGGCAGCGGTGGCTACCGGCGGAAGAACGCTTTTCTATAATTACACCTATGACCAGCTTAACCGCTACACGGGAATGGACGTGCTCAATAATTTTAACAAGAGCGGCAACAGCTGGAGTGCGATTGCAGCCATTGTCCAGTACAAAGAACGGGTCACTTATGATGCCAATGGAAATATTTTAAAATTCCTCCGTAATGGCAACAGCGCCGGTGCGGCACTGGTCATGGATAGCCTGGGATACCAATACTATGCCGGGACAAACCGCCTACAACGGATCCGGGACTCTGTGTCCTCGACACGATATGGCACTTATGATGACCTGGATGACCAGCCGGCGAATAACTATGTTTACGACAGCGTCGGGAATCTGATCAAGGACAGCGCGGAAAGTATCAAGAACATCAAATGGAGCGTCTATGGTAAGCCCCTGGAAATTACGCGAACCTCAACTTCGGACAATGCCCTGATCAAGATCCTGTATTATTACGACGCGCAAGGAAACCGGATCGGAAAAGTTCAGACCTTTAGCAGTACGGGTAACAGAGCATTCACCTGGTATTCCCGCGACGCGCAGGGAAACATCATCAGCATGTACAGTGGTACCGGGCCATCTGACACCAGCCTGATCGTTAATGCTGCAAGATGGATGACCTACGGCAGCAGCCGGGTGGGCGTGTTCAACAATATAACGACCATGAGCACGGGCCCGACTTCCCTGGCAAGTGTCCACGAGTTTACCGGCAACCGGGGGCTCAGATATTATGAGCTCGACAATCACTTGGGCAGCGAACTGGCCGCCGTGACCGATAAAAAAATCGCCGTACCTTCGGTTGCGAACAGTGCATTGGTAGGTTATTACAATGCGGATGTTGCTAGTGCCCAGGAATACTATCCGTTTGGCTATCGAATGCCGAACAGGTTTATTTCAACAACGTCTTATTGGTTTGGGTTTAATGGGAAGGAAAAAGATAATGAGGTGAAAGGCGAGTGGAATCAGTATGACTACGAAATGCGAATCTATGATCCAAGAATTGGAAGATTTTTGAGCAAGGATCCTTTGTCTGTGAAATACCCGTGGTATACTCCCTACCAGTATGCGGGAAACAAGCCAATTCAATTTACTGATTACAATGGACTGGAAGAAAATTCTACATCCACCTACGTAAAACCGCCAACTACAATGTTCTTTATCCAAGATATATACACCGTGGATCTGGAAAAAGCGAAAGTTGCCCTTTCTGGTCATAGTAGTTTTGGAGATCCTAAGGGATTAAAGGCAACTACTAATGTGATTAAGGTTGGCAATAGTAGTTTTGCTTTACCACAAGGAGTTACACCCCAACAAGCTCTTGCGACATTGTACGATAGATTTGGCGACGTAAGGACTGGAACTATCAGCGATCCATACACAAACGACTATGATGAAATTGCGAGGAGTACTTTATTTCCATATTCTCCACATGAACAAAGAGGAATTAAAGAAGAAAAAATAAAGGAAGTATTTGATGACGCAACGAGTAAATTTCTTTTTGCTCTTGCGCCTTTACAAGGTATCTACGAAAATAATCAATTGAGTGTCCCAAAAAGATTCGGGGGAAATGTTGGACCAGGTAGCTTAATCATTGAAGAAGGTGGTGCATTTTCGGCAAGCGAAATAAGGGCCGCAAAATACTTGCAAAGTTTGGAAAATGATGTAGTTTTAAGAAAACCTATAGGTGCACGGTCTGGTGGAGAAACGTCTGATTTATTAGTGAACGGAAAACTAAGTTATGACGTTTATACTCCCAATACAAAGAGTTTGAATAGACTTGTTTCGGCAATTGCAAAGAAGAATTCTCAGGCAACTGGCGTTGTGATCGATTTAAACAATACCACTTTGAAAATATCAAACGATCAAAAGGCAAATATTTTAAAAAGAGTTCAAAATGCAGGAGGGACAAATATTCGGGACATTATCATAATAAAAAGAAATTGACATATGGGGAAGTTTAATTGCAAATGTGGAAATATCTTATCTACCTCAGGAGAAATTCCTAATCCAATTGAATGGCTTTTAATTTCAGACAAAGACTATGATTCTTTTTCGGACAAAATTGATGCAGAAGATTTATACCTAAAAATGAAAACAATTCTTAAATGCCCAAATTGCGGGAGGCTTTGGATTTTTTGGAATGGCGTGCAAGAAGAACCGAGCTGTTATTTTCAAGAGAAGTAAATAAACTACCTAGAACTATTTACCAAAATTGGGATCAGAGAAAGAGGCGAAGATGGAATTGGGCACATTAGGTCAAGATCACAATCCACAAGTCATTCCAAATTTATTGGTGATCCTACCTATTGGTAACTGCAAAAAAAGTTGGTCTATTGTGGAAATGATTCCTTTTGATGCTAACAGCATTTGATCGAAGATTGAAATGAATTTGAAGAATATTTGATATTTGAAGATGGGTTTGAAGGAACTCTCAGTTTTTAATTTAAAGAATCTTATAAGTCTATTCAAGTATCATGCTCCTCCAACAATGACGGCCTCTCCGTAATATCATGATACTTGATCACATCCTTGGCAAAATAATGCATCACCATACTCTTCCTCGTACTGTTCTTATCCAGGATCGGCGTTCCGCCGTGGAGCAGGTTCGCATGCCAGATAAAGAGATCGCCCTTTTTTGCATAGAACTCGGTTTTGGGAAATGTATTTGCTTTGATCTCCTCATCAATCATGTCTTCATAATCAGCATAAGTCTTTTTGCCCAAGGTGAATTTAGTCTCTCCTTCATTGAAATCCGCAGTGAGCAGGTAAGGAAGCTTGTGGCTTCCAGGGTAATAGGCAAGCGGACCATTATTTGCGGTGGTATCTTCCAGCGCCAGCCACCCCGCAATCAAATAGCCCAATGGATAAGTGGTCATATGTATGGAGTCTGAATGAGGCCGCTGTTCGCTTCCCGTAATAAAATTGATCGTTTGAAATAGGACCATTTCTTTATCGAGAAGGAAATCCAAGATATCGAGCAGTTCTTTTTTTTCTGCAACTGCACTGATGATGGCCGACTTCTTGAAGGCAAACATCAATTTATTCTTATTGGTAAATTTTAACGTCTTATTTTCCAACAAGCGGTCAATCTCCTTGTTAATGGCATCGCAGGTTTCAGAGTCAATGAAATTTTCCAGGATCATATAGCCGTTATCGCTCCAGGATAGTATTTTGGACTGCACCGACGGTGAAAATTGACTGAAACCTTCTTTTGTTGGCGCGAGTTCGCGCGAGTTTCCCACATCGAGCCAGGCCTTGGATTCCTTGTCAGGGAAATCCCTACTTGAAATAGAACCGATCAGGGGTTTATGAACATGGAATTTTTTAAAAGCCTCCTTATTGTGCCGGAGGGACCTGTAATGCAGAATATTATATAGCCAGTGGATAGGCTTGTAACGTTTTAAATTCATATTATGGGCTTCTTATTTACAAAGGTAGGTGTTACCTTTAAAACCTTCTGTTAAGTAGATTTCATTTAATATGGTATCAAGATTTAAGACAGGGATTCCAGCTCTTTTGACAAGGATCCTTTTGCTTTTATTTGCGCTGGCTTTCTGTTTTAATTTTCTGAGACACATATCAGATGTCAGGTATGGTTATTTTAGCGATTTGCGAAATCGTGTGGTGGGGGCCCGGTTAATGAAAGAAAAGATCTCTCCCTATTATTTTAAATGGAATCCTTCCTATCCGGTAACCCTGTTCGACCCGGCCGATATCAGCAATATCAAAAATAATTTGATCACGAGCCCCCCGTCCCTGCTGTGGCTCATGCAGCCGATAGCAACTTTGAATTATACGACCATTTGCTATTTATGGGTCGGGATTCATTACCTGTTTTTTTTACTCCTGCTGTTGCCCATGTACGCATACGCGCGGACGGCCACGCAGAAGTCGTTTGTACTGACATCAGCGATGCTATTGCTTTTTTCTGATCATTGGCGTGATTCCGTTCTTAGGGGACAAAGTCATTTTATTTTTCCTGCCGTGGTTGCCAATATATTAATCATCGTGTCGGAGCCGGGAAAATGGAGATATTTTTGGGGCGGCCTTTTATTTGCATTATTGGTATGGATCAGGCCAAACGCAGTATTGATTTTTCCTTTTTTGCTTTTATCCATTGAAACGGATCGTCGACAACTGTTAACTGGTTTTTTGACGGGAGCCCTCGTCTTTGCACTCATAACCATAGTTTTTAAACAGGAAAGCTACTGGCTTGATTTTTATCATTCATGCAGGGAATGGATCAACAATAGGGTATCAGGAATTCAATTCAGTAAAGATGGATGGCCTGGTGTTGACAGGGAGAAAGCAGTCATACATGATCATTTGCTCAAACCCAGGAGCGAGATTGGAGATATTTACAACCTGGTTAAATTCAAACTCCATGTCGACATTAAGCCAATTTACCTGATCTCTGCGTTTTGCCTGGTTTATCTGACGGCCTTCTTTCTGTCATGGAAAAAGCAAACCAGGTTTTTTTCGGAAGCGCTATTGACAGGAATATTATTGTACTGGTTCGGAGAAATGACAACTCCGGTGCTCAAGATGAGTTACTATTATGTTGAGCTTTTTTTCGTCGTACTGTTTCTTGCGTCTGAATTTAAAGCACTTCAGGTACTGGAAAAGGCGTTATTGGCTCTGTCTTTTCTATTTACATTTCTTTATTTCTTTCCTATGAATCTGTTCATAGCGGAACTGCTTTTGATCGCTTGTTTGAGTTGCTATCTATTCCGGATGAAATTTGGTTCTGGTAAAGTAACCCCGTTGTAGCATTTCCAGTTGGCAAATTACAAGCTTCCTGAAGCCTCATGGTATTCTTCTTCCGTATTGATTTTCCAAATGTTTTCCTTTGAGGTGATCCCGCCAATGATATTATCCACCGCTGTCATGGCCGTGAGCATGGAGTGGTCGGCATTATTGTATTTGTGCATTCCGTTTCTTCCCAGCAGGTAAAGGTTCCGAAACCGGTCGGTGTAATTTTTAATGACTCCGAAATCCCCGTATGTCCCGAAATAGGCGGGGTATGCCTTTTCTGTTCTGATCACCGTGCCATCCAGCATCTCTGTAGTATCAATGATCCCAATTTTTTGCAATTCAGAAGCCGCAAATTCAATAAAATCTTCGTCTTTTTTGTTCCATAGGCTGTCTCCTTCCTGGCAAAAATATTCCAGCCCCAGCCATACCGTATCGGAATCATTGACCATCCAGGGACTCCAGTTGTTGTAAATCTGCAACCTTCCCAGTTTTACCTCTGGTTCCTGGATATAGATCCAGTTATCCTTTATTAATCCGTTCCCAACAGACTGGTCCGTTATCTTCAATTTCCTGACCAAAATACCGACAGTTATAAAATCGCGGTATTGTAATCCTTCGGCGACTTTTTGCACGTCTGGCGGTACAGCTGGACTGAATAATCTGATCAATTCATTGACCGGCATAGTAGATAAAAAATAGTCTGCCATACAGAATTCGTTCTTACCGGTGGCCTGGTTAGTGAGTTCAATGCTTGTCACCAAATCATTTTCGTGATGTATGGCTGTTATGCGCTGACTGAATTGAATTTTGCAGCCTTTCTCACCTACTTTGCCGGCTACTTCTTCCCACAGTTGACCCGGACCTAATCTGGGATACAGAAAACGTTCAATCAGGCTTGTTTGCGTGTCTTGCTGTGAAATAGAATCATTTTTTTTTAAAGAAAACTTATCTTTTATCGCGTGACGGATCACTTTACCAATAGATAATTCTTTGATGCGCTGGATACCCCATTCCGCAGAAATTTCCCGGCAGGATTTTCCCCACACCTTTTCGGTATAGTCCTTGAAAAAAGTAAGGTATAGTTCCCTCCCAAAGCGATTGATGAAAAAATCTTCCAGAGTGATCTCCTGTCTTGGCCTTCTTAGCTTCGCTTTGGCGTAGGAAAAACTTATTTTCATTAGTTTCCCTGGTCCCAGCTTGGCTAGCGTATCCAGCGAAAAAGTCAGGGGATATCTAAAAAATTTACCTGAATGAAGGATGCGGGACAGCCTGTTGCGAATCATCATGACCTTGTCATCGCCCTGATGATGAATATTTGGATACAATGCGGTGTCCAGAGAGTGGGTTGACCGCTGGTAGGTTAGTTTAATCTCCCGTTCGGAAGAATCTTTTTCCAGAGGCAAAATGTTGAGCCACCATTGCATGACCCGGTCTGATTTGGAAAAAAAACGATGTCCCCCGATATCAAGCCGGTTTCCTTTATATTGTACAGTTTTGGACAGGCCTCCGATATCACCTGATTTTTCGAAAACGATGGGTTCGATTTCTGTTCGGTGAACCAACTCATAGGCAGCCGTAAGGCCTGCGGGGCCTGCTCCGATAATGACTGCCTTTTTTTTCATAAATAGAGTACAATGAATTTTAAAGCGCCAAAGTTACTTGAGTTTTTCGAAACCCGTTTGGATCAATTAGTTACCGGCATTGCTGGCCTATGATAAAATATGATTCGTTAAAGGACATCGGAATTTTGAACAAGGATCAGAGAAATAAATGTTTACACTTAATTGTATATCGCTCGTCTCATTAAAATTTTATTCATTGTGGGTTGCGTACCATAGAATGTGGTCGCAACGAGTAACGATGCAAATGATCGGGAAAAGATTTGACGATATAAAAAGTGATATTTGTACTAATGAAACAATTCGAAAGAAATGCGCCGATTTGAAGAGCGTGGTTTCTAAATATCGATCAATCTACTAGTATAATCTCGACAGTGATAAAACGTAAAACCCAGTACCCATACCAAAATCGATCTCTGAAGAATCTGGCTAATGAAATTTGGAGGGATGTTCACGGATATGACGGAGAATATCAGGTCTCCAATCTCGGACGAATCAAATCTTTGAGCAGGTGGCGTGTAGTTGGCCCAAACGCCGGGTATTATACCAAAGATCTCATCCGGGTTCAGTTCGACCGAATGTCAAAAAACAAACTGCTAAACCAATACATCCATTCATTTGGTATTACGTTTAAACAAAATGGAAGATCTTACAGCACATCGACCGCGAGATATGTCTATTTCGCATTCGTCGAACATTTTGATCTGGGAGACAAGCAATTGATGATCTCCTACAAGGATTTTGACGGAAGAAATATGATGCCGTCCAACCTGATGCTTACAACCAATACCGAAATTCAAAAAAGAAGTATTGGATCAAAACGCGCTATTTCGACGTTCATGAAGGGGGAGATCGAGATTTGCCAGCTCACGGTAACCGGAAAAATAGTTGCCAGGTACAAAAGCATAACGGAAGCGGAGAAAAAGACAGGGATCGCCCTAAGTGGCATCTCCATTTGCCTTCATGGACATATTTTTCAATTTAAGGGTTATCGCTGGGAAGCTGCGTCCGGGAATACCGCGGAGTTATCCAAACCGCCTGCAAAAACCATTTTCAACGAGTATCTCTGGAAAAAGATCGGCAAGCCCAGCTCTTCAAAAAGACTCCGATACCAGCGCTGAATAATAACCCTGAGGATTTAAAAGGAGAAAAATGGAAGCCGATGGAAACGCTGGAGACATCCTATCAGATATCAAATTTTGGAAGGGTCAGGGCTTTACCCCGGTTCAAACACGGTAAAAATCACGTGTGGACAAAAGGGAAGATCCTGAATCTCGTGGCAGACGGAAATCAATTGAAAAATACCAGATGTCTTTTAGTCGCGCTTACAAAAAACGGGTGTCAGTTTCAACAATCTGTAGCAAGGCTCGTATATCATCATTTCGTCAAAAAAATTGATCTGAACAACCGGAAAATTCATATTGGATTCAAGAATGGAAAATTTTACGATCTGCACGCTCAAAATCTATTGATTAAACGATTTTAACTCGAAGTGTTCAAACCCTTTGTCAATCTTTGATTTGAAGGTATTGATAAATGTTTCCACTTACGAGAATAAGGCTTTCTTTTTTTCTTCCCCGATTTTGCTTTGATTTATTGATATATTGACGCCAATATAAAACAAGGTTTGGGTGATAGGTATTTTTCCCTGTAAAGAAGACTACCTTAATACTATCTTCCTGCCAGCGATAAAATCCAGCCCAAAATAATCCGCATTCAATCCTGATCTTATAAGCTCACACAATTGTTCCTAGAAAATTCGACAATGAGAAGAGCCATGATCTGTCATATCGTTTTTTTAATCATTTGGATAAGCGGGATTACCCAGGAATTAAAATTTGCCGGAATTCGGGCATATACTGAAAATGATTTTTTATCCTTTATAGGAAAAAACAGGGATGATAATTATACAGGCGGTGTAAAGTTCGAATTTATTACCAACCTTTTCTCTCCGATTTTCTCCGGCAGGATACTAAATCCCATGAAGTGGAGCCCGGTCAGTCAAAGTATTTCATTTAGCGTAACAGCATTCACACCTCAAGACCTGGCTCTGGAAACCATTGACTATTGCCAACGCCCCTATGCGTCCTACCAATCCTGGAACCTGGGCGCCGCATTCCTAAAAGAAAAAAATAGTTTCTCCTATGAATTGTCGATTGGCGCAATGGGTAAGTCACTGGCAGGGGACGCTCAAAAGAAAATTCATGGCGAACACTGGTTCGGATCTACCAGGCCAATACCGCAGGGCTGGCAATATCAAATCGCTAATGGGGGTGCTTTGGCAGTGAATTTAAGGCTGCACTATGAACATAGACTCCTGCCATTGCAGGAGGCATCAGCGGACTTTCGCTGGCTATCGGCCACCTGGCTGCACGAATTGAACCTGGGGCAATACATGATTAATTACCTGCAGGGACTACGAATTTATCTATTTAATTATCATCATCCTTTGCCATCTGACTACGACTTACCGGTGATTAATGCCTTTCACCGGGATGAAGTGTACAAAAAATTTTCCTTTTTCTGTTTTATTACACCGCGATTGAAAGCTGTAATTCATAATGCCACATTGACCGGCAAGCTGTTGGGCAAAAGTTCCGTTTATACCCTGCCACAGTCAGATATAAACAATGCAGTATTGGAATATGACGGAGGTATGCAAATCAGGTTCTGTTCCTTTACGATTGGGTATAATTTTTTCGGCAGGAGCAGGGAATATAAAAACGAGGAACAGTACTTTCATAACTGGGGCGGCTTTTATCTGGCGGCCACAGCCAGGTGGAAATAATTTCTAATCACTAAAAAATAGGGTATGCCTTTTTTTGATTTTCATTTACATCCGACTTTAAAGGGGATGTTTTCATTGGACACATCAAAAACCGATCCCTGGGTTAAGATTGACGTGCATGCGATCAATTGGAAATTGAGATGGTGTTCCGATTTTCAAAATATCCTTTGTTCACAGAGCAATTTGTCCCAGTTGATCGGCAATAATTGTAACCTGGTATGCGTGGCTCTGTATTCACCAGAACATGCCATTTCTTCAGATCAGTTCCTGAATAAACAGGCGCAGGGAACCTTAAGCAAATACCTTGACCCCCGCCAGTTGGATTTAATCAATGCTCCCGGTGCAAATCCCTATGAGCTCATGAAAACGGACTTGACGGAAGTATTGCTGAAACCTGAACGGTTCAATGTCCGGGACAAAAAAATAGTGCCGTTGCGAAAAGGAATTGAATATGATCCTCATGACGATACCAGCCTATATGTCGCCTTTACGATTGAAGGTTGTCATTCGCTCGCCAGCACCTATGATAAGAATAATATTCAGGCAAACGACATCATCCGCAATCTGAGGGATCTGACCGAAAGTCAAAACATACCCATTATTTCTGTAAACCTTACCCATATTGAGCAATACAAATTTTGTAACCATGCCTATGGGATATTATTCGTTACCAGCGAGGAATTCAAACCCAGACAAAAAGAAATAAGTGAGGATGGAATTACCATACTAAAAGAATGCTATTCCCGGAAAATTATGATCGATTTGAAACATATGAGTCTTGGGGCAAGGCGTTTTCTGGTAGAGCAACTCCGTCCCAAACCGGAATTTGCCGCTATCAATCAGCCGTTGATCTGCACCCATTCAGGGTTTACGGGACTATCTTTCTCAGACGTCCCCGATTACATGGACTATCATGATGAAAAAAATAAGGACTATGGTTATGTTTTGTGGAATAAACCCAAATTATACGGCCAGAACGCGATCACGGCGTTCAACCCTTCGAGCATCAATTTATACAACGAAGAGATTCTCGCGATTTTGGTTTCCGGAGGTATGATTGGCCTTTCTTTGGACAAGAGGATCCTGGGCTATTCTGATCCAGGCAACCGGCCTGATGCGCTAAATGATTTGGCTTTTGAGGAGGAATACATCTCCTTGCTTGAGAAGGATTATTTTCTTACCAAACCAATCCTTGGCGCGAAAATGAATGATGCTTTTTGCATCACTGCGCAAGAAGTGTTGGAGGGTGGTGAAGTCAATCCAGACGCTGCGTTTTACCATTTGTGTCATTTTATGTCCCATATTCTGCATGTAGTCCGGGTTGCGGGAGATAATGGATACGATGTGACCAGGGCCCTGACTCAGGTTTGCATTGGGTCTGACTTTGATGGTTTGATCAATCCGATCTGGTGCTGCCCAACCATGGAAAGCATAAGTCACTTCAAAACTGAGTTTGTTAGTCATTTTAATGATTATGCCGATGCGAATGCAGATAAAGTTAGGCTCCCGGCTGGCTTTGACATTCACGCATTTGCTGACCGGCTATTTTTTGAGAATGGAAAGGAATTCCTGATGGATCGGCTTTCGAAGATTTGATTTCTATAACAGAGTATTAAAAAAACTTTGAAATATAACGCAGATATTATTTACGAAAACTATTATGCCCGCTTTCATCAAATGCTTTTGACCAAATAATGCGGTCACGAGAATAGTCTTTCGAAAATCATTTCTCGTGAATGAACATCTATTGACTCCTGCAGTCCTAAATGTTTACACTTAAGTAATTCGCTTTCATAATTATTTTTGTACTTCCCTGTTAAGGAATCAAATTAGTATTACATTGAATTGTGGATATGATTAAAAATAATTAGGCAGTTCTATTTCATTGTAATTATTTTTAAAAAAGAAACGTGTTGCCCGGAATTCAAAACCTTCCGTTCTCTCCTTCTTACTTCGCACCTTCTAAGGCCTTTATTTTTTAGGCGGGCTTTGCTGTAATTGTTAATTCGATCTGGCAAATTTTAAATTGTTGGGTGTCGCGTTAGTATTGACGTTATACACTCAAAAAATCATTGACTAGTTATGCCATTATCGACGAATCTGATACAAGATATTGGTGGTTCGATGTCCGTTTCATCAGGCATGGACTCTTTTGCCAACAACTATCCTGTCGAGCGCCAAAAAATGTCTAATTGGTGTTGGGCTGCTTCAACTGTTTCACTATGCAGATATTACGGTGAGGGTGGCCCTTTAACTCAACAACAATTCGTTGCTGCCATGTTGAATATGCCTATATGTTCAAATCCCTTTCCAAATCCTGCCTGCAACAAAATGTTTGACTTTGGAATTGCGCTAAGTAAGGTTGGTCATTTATATTTGGATCCGTTAGAAGGGCCACTATCGAGCCAGGATTTGGCCAATGCGCTTCGTTCAGGACCTGTTGGATGCCAGATGTTGATTCCCGGAGTGGGCGGTCACGCCGTTGTTGCTGTTGATGCCCGGGCCGATGAAGCCGGCAGCTTATTTATTCGCGTTGCTGACCCGGGCGATGGAACAGTGATCGTTACACCTTATGCTCAACTTCGGAATAATTATAGGGGGATGAATGGGCATTGGGTTCGATCTTATCGTACAAAATCGATTTCCGGGTAAATATCATGGCAATACAATCAAAAATATTATCATCTGAACTGTCGGTACGTCTGATCAGGCACATACGAAACCTGGCAAAAAAAGGAATTGTATCAAGCCAAAACCACGCTGAAATCCAGGCGGTTTTTTGTATGGATATTCAGATTGTTCCTAAAAAGCAAGTGGATGCTGTAAGCTTTGGCGCTCCTGAAGGCATGCGGGTGTTTTTAGGGACGGCCGGAATGGTCGTTGGCGCACTTGATTATTTATACTCTGGCGGAAGGCTTACATTTTCATCAGCGCATACACATGATGGAGTCAAATCCATGGTAACGGCGCTAAACGCTTTGGAAAAAAGATACCGCGCCGTAAAGGGTCTCCAGTCCGTTCAGTTGATTCACTTCCTACTTTCTCCTTCCCCCTACATCATGGTCAAAAACAAAAATATCCGGGATTTTTATTATTGGCCCAACGGCCGAACCATGAAAATATCAAAAGAAAAGCTCAAAAAACAAATAAAACAGATTCTTGATAGTCGACCTTCTTATATTACTACTAAACCCTAATCCATGCGTAACACGTCAATATTATTCTGCTTGATTGCCTTCCTGTTTGGAAACAGTTTTGATTGTCAGGCTCAAAAGACTCAATCAGTTATATATGACGCGGTGGCATTGATGAACGCAAGACATGGAATTAATGTGATTTTAAATCCTCAACCGGTTGGAGTTGATATAGATATCATCGATCCAATAACCGGAAAAATAAAGAATGATTCGGGAGACAATATCAATAAGTTTGTTTCGAATGAAGCTGTTGGTCATGAAATCCTACTTGTGGTCATGAGAAGGAATGCAGGGTTGCCAGAGGATTCACCCGAATCAGTTGTCCAAAAAGCCTATTCGGAGAACCCTTTTTTGAAGAATATTTTGAATGAACCCATCCTATCTTTTAACAAAGACTTGTTTGATGCCAAAGTTGGAGATTACGAAACATCCACCTTTTCGGGAGCAACAGGCACAAGCCTGTTAAACAATCTTGCAAATGGGGTCGCTGATTTTTTGATCAAAAGAGCCCAGCAGGAACTTGCGGTCAGCATTTTTGAAAAGCTCCAGCAATTTCTTTCCCACTATCCTGAATTCAAAACTTTATTTCCAAAGACCTGCGAACTAATAAAACCAATTCCTGCGTACGATTTTAGCAAAACCCTTGATGCCCTGAAAGCCGCAATTCACGATGATTTGGAACATTTTGTTTCCCGGATTGCCTTGCTCTATAATATCCCGAAATATCAGGTGTTAAATCACCGTGCTCCGGTTTTGACACTGATATTCAGCGCATCTACAATCGTATCGGATTTGCAGGATAAGGCCGGTATCGGCCAGAGCCTTTTGGTTCTGGGAAAGCAGACCTATCTGGATGAAATAAATAACTATTCCAGTTTTATTAAACTTATATGTATTCTTTCCAATTCCCTTAGGGAAAAACGGCTAAGCCAACCCGAAAATACTCCCTTTAGCTATATTCGTCCTGAATTCATTTCGTTGGTTACACACAATGATAGTTCCGCCCTGAAAGAATTGTCCAGAATGTACCTTGGCCTGGTCTGGCAGCGGATTCACGGGATAACTTTTACTACCGGGGTAAAAACCCAAAGCCTCGGTGACTTCTTGCCAACGTGTGAAAAAGACCAGGTGACTTCTTTGAATAATGTTGATCAGATTCTATCCGGCTTGTTTAAGGCTGAAGCTGACTTATTGGAAATTAAAGGGAAGGAACAGGAAGTGTCTCAAATAACAGGCAAGCCAAACAGGAAGATGGAGCGGTTTCCATTATATGGAGACATGATTGGTCAGGCCTTGTCGTTGACCGAAATATTTTTAGATACTCAGGCCATATTCAATGTACGAATAGATGAAATTCGGCATTATTGGCCCTCTTTTACAGATGCTGTTATTGAAATGATCAAGGATTTTGACCAGGAACAATATACCCTGGGAATTCAGGAATTGGATAAGCTGCTCAGGACTGTTTCCGAATATTTACATGAAGTGGAAAAGAATGAAGATAAAACAGCCTCCGACAATCTGAAAAATGAATTAAATGGATCATTGGATACGCAAATAGGAATCCTAAATGATGCGATAAAAAAGTTAAACGCCAGGAAAACGGATTTGCCGGCAGGAACATCTGTCCTCGATCCTATAACAAATAACAGCGCCGCTGAAAAAGATGAAATTAATGACAAGCTCAAGGATTTACAAAGCGAAATCGATCAAATGGATTGGCAAAGGAAAAATACGGCGGGCGCACTGTATAAATTTTCCAAAATCCTGGATTATATCAGTTTATTGGCTTCTGTTAGCAATGCAGAAAACAGTGCAGCAGTAGAAGCCTTGCTCGAAACGTATGCCCTGCCTGCGGGAAGCTCAAGGGTTAAAAAGGTCATATCCTTTAGTATTGCTATCAATGCTTATGTTGGTGGTTTTTTTGGTCGTTCGGGCTCTGATGGGAAAGGCTTTACCAATAGTTATGGCCTCACTGCTCCAATTGGGGTTACTTTCAGTAAAGGATTTGAAAAGCTGGGTAGCGCGAGTCTTTTTATAGGACTGATT
>DATHGW010000362.1:0-16791 GCA_035317445.1 Puia sp. | reverse complement strand
CCTCCGCCATTCGCGAGCAAATCGGTCATGAATTTCAGTGATGTTGTCGGCTGGGATCCGGATCATGTTCCGCTTGCTCCCGCAGGGTTTACCGTGACCAAATTTGCTGTAGGATTTAATAATCCCCGCTGGCTCTTTGTTGCGCCCAACGGAGATGTGCTGGTTGCCGAAAGCAATTCAAACCATAGCCTGCGGGAAAAAATCGGTGCGCACCTGGTAGGCGCTTCTGAATCCAACAGCCTTAAAAATAGCGCGGACCGGATCATTCTATTGCGGGATAAGACCGGGGATGGTTTGCCAGATGAGAAAGATACCCTGCTGACCGGTCTGCATCAGCCTTTCGGTATGTTGATCCTGGGAGACTGGCTCTATGTTGCCAATACAGACGCCCTGATCCGGTTCCCGTACAAAACCGGGCAAACAAAGATCAGCAGTAAGGCCCAGATGCTAACGACGCTGCCCGCAGGAAAAAATAACCGGCACTGGACGCGCAATATCATTGCATCAGCTGATGGGTCGACCATTTATATCGCTGTTGGATCAGGAACCAATGTAGCAGAAAAGGGAATGGCCAACGAAGTGCTCCGGGCGAATATTCTTGAGATCAAACCAGATGGGACCGGAAAGAAGATCTATGCCAGTGGATTGAGAAACCCCGTGGGTATGGCATGGAATCCGCAAACCCATTTGTTATGGGCCGCCGTGAATGAAAGAGATGAATTGGGCGATGAATTGGTTCCGGACTATTTAACGCAGGTTCACAGAAATGGGTTTTATGGCTGGCCCTATTCTTACTATGGGCAACACGTGGATCCCAGAATAAAAGAATCCAAGCCCGAGCTGGTAAAAAAAGCCATTGTTCCCGATGTGGACCTGGGATCACATACGGCTTCGCTGGGACTCGTATTTTACACCGACAACTCATTTCCGGAAAAGTATAAACATGGCGCATTCATCACGCAGCACGGTTCCTGGAACCGCTCCAGGTTATCGGGCTATAAAGTCATTTTTATTCCATTTAAGAATGGCAGACCCAGCGGGCCACCGGAAGATTTCCTGACAGGATTTGTTGTTGACCCGGAAAAAAATGAAGTGCGTGGAAGACCCGTTGGGATTGCGGTATTGAAGGATGGATCCCTGTTGGTGACGGATGATACAAGCAATATGCTTTGGCATATCCGTTATCACGGGAATTGAATGGAGGTCTGTTGCTTTGCAAATTTTAGACCCAACAGATCAACATGCATATCGCCCTTTTCCTGGATAAGGACCTTGAACTTCATGCCCATGTCTAACAACAAGGTCTGGGTCAGGAAGGCTTCTTTTTTTACCGACAGCATCAGGTCATTTCCCTGAACATTTTTTCTCAGGTATTCTTTAAATCCAAGTGCAAGCAGAAATTCCGCCTGGTTGATCAGAGCATAACTGCTCAGCCCATTTTTCCGGCCCCAATGCGAAAGCGCAGAAAAATTAACGTGGGCTGTGATGTCTTGTGCCCCGATGGCATCGTAAGGATATTCGTTGACAGTATGGTTGTGGAAGCAAACCAGCGTGCCCCTTTTCCGGCGTTCATTGTACAGGTCGGGAGAGGAACCACCATAGTCAATCGTCAGGATATAGCCTCGTTTCAGACCGGCCCCAATTTCTTTCAGCCACTCCACGGCGTCCAGATTTATTTCTGTACGAAATCCACGGGGCAGCGATACGTCAAGCTCCTTCAGGTAGTTGATCAGGGCTACGCCTGCCGGCCTCAGTACTTCTATAAATCCCTTGTTATAGTCCACAAAAACTTCTTTGAGCTCATCCTCCATCGAGACCTGGTGAACCGGAAAATTATCTACGACCTCATTGGAAATAATGCAGCCCTCTATTTCTCCCAGTTCCCCGATGCTATTATACCAGATTACTTTTTCCAACAGGTGATTTTTTTGCCTTTGCCTCATGACGGGGCTTTTTTCAATGATGCAATATCTCAGCTGACTGTACAGGTTGCTGTTCTGCTCTTTGAGATAGTCAAGTATATCATGGCAAAGCAGTCCCTGGCCTGCGCCAAATTCGACCAATGTGAAACTTCTCCTGCCCAGGGCATTCCACATCTCTTCAACTTGTTTTGCAATCATGGCACCGAAGACTTCAGAAATGCTGGAACTGGTATAGTAATCGCCTGTTTTTCCGATCTGTTCTTTGGATGAGGTATAGTATCCACACCCGGGAAAATATAAGCACATGTCCATGAAGTCACGGAACGAGATGGGACCTTCTTTGATGATCTTTTGCCTGATGATCTCCGCTAACATGCCTGAGTTTCCCTGTGGAATTCATCTTTCATGCCAGCATTTAGAAACGGCCTTATGGCATGATTTTTTAGGTTAATCAGATAGAAGTTTCCGGCAAGGGGTGATTTGATCAAACGAATCTGAGAATATACCCTCCACCTGATCTGGGTAATGCCAGCGTAGGGAAAAAGGAAACGGACGGGACTCCGGATCAAACCGGAGTCCTTTTTATTTCCATGGGTAAACGAATATCAGATGAAGGCTATAAGGATATTTTTACCGGCGTTCCTGCAGCCATCCTCATCATCGACACAGATGCACCGTTGTATACCATTCTGGAGGTGAATGAAGCGTATTTAGCTGCGACAAACAGCACAAGGGAAACGCTCATGGGTAAATCCGTATTTGCCGTCTTTCCGGCGAATCCCACCGATGAGGATTCAAAAAATATCGAAAGAACTATTTTTTCTTTTGAACAGGCCATCAGCAGCAGGAAACCACATACCATGCAAAATTACCGGTATGATATTCCTGTCCGGGGCACGGATCAATTTGAAGAACGATACTGGACCACCACCAACACGCCCGTTCTCGATGGCAGCGGGGAAGTGAAATATTTTATTCACTCACCCCTAAATGTAACCGAACTATATAAACTCAGCGAAAAAGAGAAGGCCGGCGTCGAAGCCCTCAGGAATCAGCGTCAACAACTTTATTCCACATTTATGCAGGCGCCGGTGGGCATCGCCATATTCCGGGGCCCGGAATTCATTGTAGACCTGATCAATCCCCCACTTTGCGGATTATATGGCAAGACCGTAGAGGAAATGCTCGGAAAACCTGTATTTGAAGTGTTAACCCACGCCAAGGGCCTCGGATTTGAAGAATTACTTGATCAGGTTCGAATGACCGGAGAGTCTTTTAAAGGACAGGGCTTGTCTGTCCCCCTGATCCGCGACGGTAAACTGGAAACTGTGTACCTGAATTTTGTCTATGAACCCTTTCGCGAGCACGATGGCAGTATTAGCGGGGTCATTGCTATCGCTATTGAGATCACAGACCAGGTCAATGCAAAGCGGCAAATCGAAGAAGCAGAGGAAAGAGCAAGGCTGGCGGTAGACGCCGTTGGACTGGGCACATTTGATTTGGACCTGGGAACCGGGGAAATGATCACATCGAATATTTTCGCAAACATCTTTGGTTTTGGCAAACCTGCGCCCAGGAATGAATACATAAAAGCCTTTCATCCTCATGACCTGGAGATCCGGGCGAAAGCGCATGCTGAAGCAATGATCAAGGGACAGCTGATGTATGAAGCGCGCGTGATCTGGCCAGATAACACAGTCCGCTGGGTCAGGTTGGAAGGGAAGGTCTACTATGATTCCTCTGGAAACGCGATCCGGATACTTGGGACCCTGCTCGATATTACTGAACAAAAAAAGGCGAAGGAGGCCTTGGCCGATAGCGAGCTATTGCTCCGGAACATCACTACTGCAGCACCTACGGGGTTATGGATGTCGGATGAAAAAGGCGCTATTCACTATGTCAACCAGACCTGGATCGACTGGACCGGCATTCCTTTCGAAAAAAACATGGGAGCCGGCTGGATGGATTCGATCGTCCCCGAAGACAGGGAACGCACCGGGGCCAAATTCCTGAACGATCTAACCAGGCGGAGTCTGTACGAAGTCGAATTCAGGATCATCCATTCGGATGGCACCATGCACTGGTGCGCAGCGAATGGTAGTCCGCAATACCGTCATGACGGCAGTTTTTCCGGATATATTGGTGCCTGCGTGGATATTACAGAACAGAAATATTTACAACAACAAAAAGATAATTTCATCGGCATTGCCAGCCATGAATTGAAAACTCCGGTTACGAGCATTAAAGCGTATACCCAGGTGTTGGAAAGGATGATGATGAAAAAAGGTGCAACCACAGAAGCGGATATGATGAGAAGGATGGATGGACAGATCAACCGGTTGACCAGCCTGATCGGTGATTTGCTGGATGTCACCAAGATCAACTCCGGTAAATTGCAGTTTAATGATAAGGAATTTGATTTTATTGAATACGTAAAAGCCCTGATCGAAGATCTGCAGCACACGACGCCGAAACATGAAATTGTCGCGAACCTGGAACCAACAGGTTTTGTCTATGGCGACAGGGAACGGATCGGCCAGGTCATCACCAACCTGATTACGAATGCGATCAAATATTCGCCGAATGCCGATAAGATCATCGTTCATTCCGAATCTAAAAACAATGAGGTTACCCTCTGTGTCGAGGATTTTGGAATAGGCATTCCGAAAGGTAGCCTGGATAGGGTTTTTGAACAATTTTACCGGGTAAGTGGACACTTGCAGCATACCTTTCCCGGTCTCGGATTGGGACTGTACATATCTTCTGAAATAATTAAACGGGAAGGTGGCAGGATCTGGGTGACCAGCACTGAAGGTCAGGGATCAACATTTTGTTTTGCCCTGCCGGTTAAAAACATGCCGGCTAGCTGATTGTCTTAAATTGAATTTCCGACGGAAAATTTTCATCTGATCCGATCAGTTTGGAGTGGGCAGAACAGACATGCATCACCGCAGCGCTTGCATCCCGACTAAAGCCCTGCTTTGGGTAGGCGCAAAAAAGGCAAAAACTTTCCTTTGCAGCAAACCGGTTCCATAATTCTTCCAGTTGTAAAGCGGCGCTGGAATGACCACGCGTCCACAAGAGCGCAACCATTTCACCGAATGCGCGAATCTGGCGGCCATCCTCGCGGACCTTTTTAAAAACAGGCGTGATCAAATTGATGAAATATTGTTCATCCGGCCATCCATTGACCATAAATTTAGCGAGCGCGTCGGTTGCGTTGAGTGGAATGTATTGCCCGTCGGAGATTAAGCTGTCGACGTTAAATTTGCGGATTTTCAAACGGGCATTCAATATTTCCAAATGATTCCTGGTAGCAATAACGATCACAGCATCGCCGGCATCGAATCCATCTGCTGCAAACGCCGTCAGTGTGTTCAGCAGCGTTAGATCTGAATCGTAAATCTGCACCACATGATCCCTGGGCACAACATCTGACCAGAAAGTCTTTATATCACATCGATGCCATACACCGGAGGTCTTCATCTTAATCGGTCTATTTTGAAATATGAAGGTAGATCATTTTTGGAATGCTGGCGTGAAAACGTTATTGTTAAATAAGCTTCTGCTCCACCGCCAACCTGATCAGACTTGCGGTATTTTTGACATTCAGCTTGGCGAGTAAATTTTTACGATGGGTGTCTACCGTGAATGGACTCAGGAATATTTTTTCGGCGATCTGGGGATTGGTGAACCCTTCTGCGATCAGTTCCAGTATTTCTTTCTCCCGGTTGGTCAGCATAGGTAATTCGGTCCTGGATGATCTTTGATAAGCTGTCAGGGCTTCACCCACTTCACCATTGAAAAAAATGCCGCCTTCATGGATGCAATGAATGGCTTTGATCAATTCTTCTTTCGAAGTATTTTTTAAAATATAACCCGAAGCCCCGTTCTCCATCATTTTCTTTATGTACAAGCCCTGGTTAAAAGTACTCAGGCCCAGGATGAAAATCCCCGGATACTTCTCCTTCATGATCGCGCAGAGATACGTGCCATCCATGTCTGGCATGCTGATATCCATCAATACGACGTCGGCAGTATTGTTCACAAAAAACCCCAGGCAGGATTGTGCATTCTTCGCCTGGCCAACCCATTCGATGTCTTTCTCATGCTGAAGCAAAGAATGTATGCCTTCAATCACTACCGGGTGATCGTCTACAATAAATACGCGGATCATAATTAAACATTAAATTCTATATTGACCATGGTACCCTTTCCTTCTTCGGTATGAATGTCCAACTGCCCTTTTAAATAATCCACCCTGGACCTGATGCTTACCCAACCGGCGCCTTGTTTATTTTCTGTAAGGACGGCGTCAAAGCCCTTCCCATTGTCTTCCACCACCACGTTGAGCCTGTGGTCTTCGCGTATCAATTGAATAAAAGCTTCTGTTGCTGCAGCATGTTTCAAAATATTGTTCAGTAACTCCTGTACGATCCGGAACAGGATGATTTCAACTGATTGGTCCAGGCGGGGATCCATGCCAAGAGACTGGTATTTCACGGTAACCAACTTGGTAGCATTGATGGTATTACAATATTCTTTCAACGCTTCATCAAGACCGAACCGGGTGAGTATTTCGGGCATCATATTGTGCGCTACCCTTCGCAACTCTTTAATAGAGGTATCCAGCATATCCAAAGACCGTTCAAAGACGGCCATATTGTCGGGGGTGATAATTAAATTGTCTTTCATATTGCTTAGTGAAAATTTTACTCCGGACAATAGTCCGCCCAGACCGTCGTGTAAATCTTTTGCCAATCGGCTTCGCTCATCTTCCTGGCCTTTCAACATGGAATCCACTGCGATGAGTTGACGGTCTTTTTCCAGTTCGCTGATCTTGTTTTGTTGCAATTCGGCTTCCTTTTTTTCCAGCAAATGCCGGTTTCGAAAATTGCGGTATCCCAAAAAGGCAATGAGCAGGATGGTGGCCAGGGATGCGATCAAAAAATAGTTGATCGTTGCTTGTTGTTTCAGTGAAAGGGATTGTATTTCCCTGTCTTTTTCGAGTCTGGTAATTTCTCCCTGTTTTTTTACATTTTGATATTGGGCTTCTATATCCGCGACCTTTTCGCTTGTGGAGGTCCTGAATAATGAATCACTAAGATCAAGTGATTTTGAAAAATATTCACTGGCAAGTTTATAATGTCCCGCACGCTGCTCCATTTCGGCCCTGACCTCATAAATGTCATTCAGGTTTGCCCTGGCCCCAACCTTTTTCGCGAGTTCTTCTGCTTTTATAATGTATTCAAAGGCTTTAGTTGTCTGATTTAACTTCATATAAGTTCTTGCAAGCCGGTAACAGATCTCGCATATATGAAATTGGTTTGCAAGCTGCAGAATATATTTATAGGATTGCTGGTAGTTTGACAAGGCTGACGGGAAAACGTTTTTCTCAAAGTAATAGTTGCCCAGGCTTTCATACACGGTGGCCATTTGCTCTACATCATTGAATTTTCTGGCCAGGGGCAACGCTTTCGTAAGCAATTCATACATGGTATCAATTTGCTTTGTATCATAATAGACGTTGGAGAGGTTCACCAGGGAATTCGCGGCCGAATAATTATCGCCCATTTTTATCGCCAGCGCATAGCCTTTTTTGCCATATTCAATCGCTTTGTCAAACTCCCTTTGTTCGTAAAATAAATCACAAATATTGGCATAAAATGACGACAATCCATCCTGGTTTGCGCAGCCCTCCCAAAGCGTTATTGATCGCATGTAATACTCAATGGCCTTCACCCGGTTCTTTTTGAGCAGATAGGCATTGCCGGTATTCCCCAATACCCTGGCTACCCTGAAGGTATCTTTAATGGACCAGGCGACAGGAACAGCCTGTTGAAATATAAGAATTGCACTGTCCAGTTTATTTTGTTCCATAAGACAGATGCCTATATCGTTCAGTGATGACAACAGGAGGCGGGGATTCTTGATTGCCTTGCTGATGGTGAGTGCCTGGCGATAGTAGTCACTGCTTTTTTCCAGGAAGCCTGATTCGATTGTTTCTCCGATATCGAGTAGGGTCCTGGCTTTAATGGAATCGTTCGAGGCACGCGCAAGTTTTTGCAGCAGGCTGTCGGGGATATTCTGTGCATGGATAGAATAAAAAAAGAATAAGGATACCAGCGTCAGGAATGAAAAAGAATATGGTTTATGGGATTTCATGAATTCGCTGCTGATCATCTTCATAAAGGTTGATAATCTCTTCAACAATATCAAACATCTCTGGAAAATTCACCCTTTCGGGTGATTTATGCTCCATGCAGGTGGAATCACTGTTTCGGGTGACCCGGATGACCGGCTGGCCGGACTACTTTTGATTTTCAAATCCTAAAACATCAAGTATGAAAAAGATTCTCCTGCTGCTGTCCTTCGGTTTGCTCTGGATAGCTGCTGCTGCGCAGAAACAAGACAGCAGTAAGACCAATAAATCTTCTAAAAAATTGGGCATCGGTCTGAAAGCCGGCCTTAATTTCTCTAACGTGACCAATGTCTCTTCCATCAATGGCAGCAGCCAGACCGGCTTTCATGCCGGTTTGTTTTTTGGATCGTTTAACAAAGGGTTGATCGGATTCCGCACGGAGCTTTTGTATTCGCAGCAGGGGTATGGCTATAGTTCCGGATCAGCGCAGGGATCCGTTGGGTTGAATTATATCTTTCTTGCACCAATGCTTGCGATCAATGTTACGCGCTTCGTTCAAATACAAGCAGGATTTCAAACCGGGTACCTGCTGAACGCGAAAGCCGATAAGAGTTCGGGGTCTACCGGTAATCAAACGGCAGACAAAATCATTCAATTCTATAATCGCTTTGACTACGGGTTCTGCGGGGGATTGGAAATTCATCCTGTGGGTGGGCTGCTGATCGGTGCGAGATACAATATCAGTCTGTCGAATTTGTATAAAATGCCTAGCACATCAGATTCAACGGGGAACCCATCGTATGTGCCCTCGGCCAGCGGAATCAATTTTAAGAATAATGTGGTGCAGGTGTTTGTGGGGTACAGGTTTTAGTGGCGAGCGGGAAGACAGCGAGTGGTGAATGGCGAGTGGCAAGTGGAGAATTTATTCTTCCCACTCGCCACTCCATTCACCACTCGCCTTCTCCCCACTAGCCTGCCTAAAATCCAAATCCCAGATACACCGACACGCCTGCGTTCTTGGAATTCTGTGTGAGGTCACCGGAAAGCGAACCTGATTTTCCGATATTGGACAGCCCGTAATTATAACGTGCGCCAATGGTAAAATTTTCCACATCAAAGCCAAGTCCGCCCGCGATACCCAAATCCCAGCGGTGAAAATTGTCTGCGTTCAATTCTGTTGCACCGGTGATGGTTCCATGGTTGTCTACATTTTTTACATTTGCGCCAACCAGATAAGCTGCATAACCACCTGCATGAAGATTGAAATGCCTTGCCAGGTTGACCACAGCAAGAACGGGCAGTTCTATATAGTTCAGGTTAAAACGGTATTCGCCGCTTCCCTGTGCAAAGTTGCTGTAACTGTCTTTTGCACCTTTGGTGCTGTACAGCAATTCAGGCTGAATAGAAAACCCGGTGGTGATAGGAAATTTTGCAAAGATACCCGCATTAAACCCCGTTTTCATGTGTTCATCGGTCACATTGGCTACATAAAGACTGGTAAAATTAACCCCACCTTTAATACCCAATTTTGGCCTCAGATTGCTTTCTGCAGAAGTTTGTTGCTCCTGTGCTTGTGTATGCAAACAGAAAAACAACATGGTTGTCATTAATACAATGCTCAACATCTTAACCCACATTCCATTTGATTGTGTTTTCATAATAGATTATTTTAATTCCAGTTAAATATTCAATAGTCATGCCAGCGAACCTGTTCGTCATGGTATCAAAAATTTCAGAACAGCCTTCTTAAAAAGGGAAATATCCTGTACATGTGCGATATGGCCCATTCCAGGTAAAACAATAAGCTCACCATGTGGCAACAATGCCACTGTTTTTTTTCCCAGCTCGGGATACTGCCCGTATGAATTCTTTTTTTCTTCGGGCAGTAAATCTTTGCCTACTACTGTGCGGTCGAGCTCTCCTACCATAAGTAATGTAGGGGCATCAATAAACGGCCATTCATAGCATACGGGTTGTTCATAGATCATTTCATAGGTGAGCGCATTTGCCCAGGCGATCTCATTAAAATCGGATTTTTTTAAATCCTGTGCCTGGGCATCCACGTATTGTTCATACGCAGGTTTCCACACCGGGTAATAGGTCTGCTGATATTTTTTATATGATTCAGGCGTTGCCTGCTTTTCTTTGCCGGCCAGTTTTTCCAGAGGCTGGTAGGGGATGAAGCGCCTGTAATCTTCAAGTCCGATGGGATCTTCCAGGATCAATTTTTCCACCGTTTCCGGATACATTAAAACATACCGTGTTGCCAGCATCCCACCCATCGAATGGCCCATGACAATGAGCTGCTTGATATGTAATGAATCAATCAGGACCCTGGTATTGCGGGCAAGCAGATGGAAACTGTAGTGAATATCCGGCCGGTCAGATTTTCCCCAGCCTATCTGGTCAGGCGCGATGACACGATATCCCGCTTCAAGCAGAAAGGTCATCACGTCCTTCCAATAGTATCCATTGAAATTCTTGCCATGCAGGAGTAAAATATTTTTGCCATTGGGATGAGGAGGTTCAACATCCATAAAAGCCATTTTCAGGAATTTATTTTCAACCTGGACGGACAAATATTTCACCGGATATGGGTAATCTATTTGTGCCTTAGCCGGCATAAACGGTAAAAACATACACGAGAGAAGAATACAAATCAATTGATATCTGCAGCGCATAGCGAACGTGGTTACGTCTTGGAGAAGCAATAAGACTATCGGCAACCATTATCGGGCCAGTTCATAAGCCATCTGGTCTAAAGATTGATGTTCAATCTATATGGAAAAACTGAAATTAACACGACCCTGGGAAGAGGTAACAGAAAAGCTCAAGGAGGTGAATGTCGGGCTGACGGACGATGACCTTCGATATATCCCGGGCAACGAAGAGGAATTATTAACCCGACTCGCCCGCAAGATGAAGAAGACTCCTGCTGACATTAAAGTGTGGATCGAAAGCGTGTCGGTAAACGAGGGATTTGCGGGGTAAAACAAAAAAAATCAGGCCGGATTTTCTCGTAAAAACTTGTGGAATTATTTGCACAATTCCAGTGGACTTGTATGGCCAAACCTCTGGTACATCGAGCCTTCCTTACTGGTATTTTATTTGAGTTGGTTGCGAAAAATATGCTTTATGAGTCAAAATGTACCGGCCAAATTTGTCAAGAACAAAATAGACCAACTACCCCAGGCCCTCTTATTCAGTTTCTGTAATTCCATGTTGAAGATCCCTGTTCAGATCGTCAACCCTTTATTTGTAGATGAATTCTGCCAGATATGGCTGGTCGTTCCTTCACCCAAACAAAAGATCTACGAATTCGAGCGGGAATTTCCTTCCAAGCTCGATTTTTATCAGAAGGGAAAAAATTTTTATCTGAAAGTATCCGGTAAGGCGTCGATCGTCATCGACCCAGAAGAACTCGATGTTGTGGATATACCGAGAGACGTCAAACGAAAAGTGAATAACAGGGAGTCGATGCTGCTCAGGATCAAGGTACATTCCGCCGATTATTTTGAAACGCCTGCTCCGCGCGAAACTTCGTGGTTCAATAAGGTCCTGGCCGAAATGCAGCACCTATTTTATCATTCTGACCAACATTTTGGCGCTTCGAAGCGTAAAAATTTTTCTTTTGCCTGAAAGCCGCTGCGAACAATTAACGCTAACGCGCAGGCATATTCGCAACTATAGCATGGGGATCCAGCAGTTCATTGGATTTCTGCAGCGAATTGGCTGATTCCTTCATCAGCCTTCTGAACTTTTCGTCGGTGGATTCCAGGGCTCTCTTTGTCGCAACCGGCAAGTCCCTGGCCGGTGGAGTTTTTTTGGTCGCCACCACAGGCTTGTTTCCGGCACCTTCAAAATAATATGCGGTCGCAATAAATTTTTTCACGTAATCCCTGGATTCTGCCGGCAGGCGTCCCTGGATGGTCCAGAAATCCCGGCTATGCGATAAATGGATTGCTTTATGAACAGCCTGGGATCCGCCATTGTATGCGGCCAGTACTAGAAGCCAATCTTTGAATTCCGCATGAAGATCTCTCAGGTATTTCGCGGCGGCCTTCGTGCTCTTGTAGTAATTTATGCGTTCATCGGCATGGCGGTTCACTTTTAGTCCGAGAATATGCGCAGTCGCTGGCATCAGCTGCCAGGGACCTTTTGCCCCTACCCGGGAAACAGCTGTTGGCTTGAGCTCAGATTCAACCACCGCTACATATTTCAACTCAAGCGGCAGACGATAGCGGTTGAAAATCGAATCGATGATAGTAAAGGGAACGATGCTTCTTTGCTTCACATCTACCAGGCATTGGTCATTGCTTTTGATGTACATGTGCACAAATTTCAGTCCCTGCTTGTTAGGCGCAGCAAACGAAATCCTGGCTATCTTAACCACCGCTTCTGTATTTCCGGGGCTGACCGATGCCGTTGTCCCGGCAGGCTTCGGCGGACTGTAATGGGGAATGGATGCCGAGAGTATGATGATCACACTGGCTGAACTGCATAAATAAACGGGTATGGATGACTTCAACATCGTTTTTGGTTTAGGGTAAAACAATGCCGGTCCCAGGTCTGGATTTTCAGCTCAACATAGCATATTGGCAGGATTTACAGCATTTCCGGGGGTACGGTGATTAGGGGTTTTTCATTTGCGGAAAGCTGTAATTGAAAGCGTAAAGATAGCGTCCCATCCCCCGGTATCATAAGGAATTCTACGTGTAAAATTACGAAGGTTAAATACGTATATTATTGATATACAAATAATTACGTCATAATGTGGATTACTTTCCTAACGGGAATTCCAGCTGAACCACCGGATGCCCAATATGGAGAAAACCAGTGAATAACCAATAGTCATCAACATGGCCACGGTGGATTGCTGGTCCCAGGTACCCGGCTGCATTCCGGCAGATATGATGTGTTTGACGGTGCCATAAGGAGACCATTTCGTAACCAGGCCAATGTCCTTTCCCAGAACCCCCAGTTCGCCGAACATGCCTACCATGATGAAGATGAAATAAACAAGTCTCGAGGTGGAATTAACGGTTTCTGCATTTTTAATCAGCCCGACGATGGCCTGTCCCAAACCCAGGTAAAGAGCACCCCCGATAAAAGCCATAACAAGTCCTACCAGATAGCCGCTGAAGCTGAGGTTGATCTTATCATAGTAATGCCCGGCCAGGAATACCGCAACGGTCATCAGGAGGATCATCACCAATTGAACGGCCAGTCGGCTCATCATGATGGACCAACCAGGAAGCGGCGCTACGCGCAAACGTTGAAAAACACCCTTGTCCCGGTCACGGGCAATGGCATTCGAATAGCCCATCAGTCCAATCGCGTTAAGCCCGACCGTAATGCAATTGGAAAGTGCAAAAGCCCCTCCGAATTGTTCTACCAACCCTTTCCATGAAATCAAAATGATCACCGGCACCAGGATGACCATGATCACTGCCCGGCGGTTACGCCACTGTGTGGTGAAGTCGGCTCTGAGCAGAGAAGAAAGTACGGTAGAGATAGAAGGGATGTTGGTATGCATGTGTTGCTGGTTTATGAACGGATGGCGCGGCCGGTAAGGCCGATAAATACATCCTCAAGGGTTATTTTTCCTTTTCTTGATGCGCTGATAACTTCGGGCTTATGGCAATTGGTCTCGATCAAAGCCTGTGGCGTGTCAATCGTCACGACCTGGCCGTGATCGATAATGGCGATCCGGTCGCAAACGGCCTCCGCTTCTTCCATGGAGTGCGTGGTGAGCAGGATGCCGTGATCGTTGTCGCGCATCGCCTCCATTCTTTCCCAGAGTTGCCGGCGGGACTGGGGATCAAGACCCGTGGTCGGTTCATCGAGCAATACCAGACGTGGATTGTGGATCATCGCAATGACCAGCGAAACCCGCTGCTGCTGTCCTCCGGAAAGCTGTCCGAAGCGTTTTGATGCAGCATCTTCCAGTTTGATGCCGGCAAGTATAGACTCAAGTTTTTCATTGGGCATTTCAACGCCATAGATGCCGGCATATAAACGGATGATCTCGGCAACGGTAAGTTCAGGTTGAAAACTGGTTGCCTGCAATTGCACCCCGGTATTCGCCCGGGCCAGCAGGGGCTTATCTTTCAGGTCAAAGCCGGAGATGGTAATGGTTCCTGATGCCGGCTTCAGCAATCCCTCGATGGCGCTCAATGTACTTGTCTTGCCGGCGCCATTCGGTCCCAGCATGCCAAATATCTCCCCCTCCCTTACTTCAAAGGAAACCTGCTTCACGGCCTGAAAGGAGCCGTAGAAAACATTGAGCCCTTCTACCTTCAGGATGGACGATCTCGATGCGGTATCCATGAATAAAAATTTATAGCACTTATTGGAAGAGGGAATATCCCCAGCAGTTAGGGTACTAAGATATCTGATTTGTGAAGCCCGCAGCAACTAAATTTAGGCAGGCATCTCCCTTTCTCCGGTGACCGGTTGGAAATGAACGGTAAAAAAAATCAGGATTAAAGGTAGGTCCGGATACTGATGTGTATGAAATCTGGATAATTTATTGCTGATTATTTGCTCAACCGTCTTATATTGGCTGCTGCTGGAGAGCAAGCCAATAATTAAAACTCTTAAATTCAACCCACAATGGCACAAAAAAAAGCAAAGAAAGCTGCAAAAAAACCCGTTAAAAAAGCTGTCAAGAAAGCGGCAAAAAAAGTAGCAAAAAAAGCTGCACCGAAAAAAGCAGCAAAAAAAGCAGCCCCCAAAAAATCAGCTGCCAAATCAAATTCCGGTTTTATGGCGCCTCTGAAATTGAGTCCCGCCCTGGCCGACGTCATCGGCAACACACCTTCGCCCAGAACTGAGATCATCAAAAAGATCTGGGACTACATCAAGAAAAACAAGCTGCAGGATTCAGTCAACAAGAGAATGATCAATGCAGATGCCAAATTGAAAGTGCTGTTTGGTGGCAAGTCCCAGATTTCCATGTTTGAATTGGCTAAGGTAGTCAGCAAAAATGTGAGTTAAATGGTTTGGTGGGCGGAGCCTGCTTCTAACATGGGCTGAACCGGTCTGTGAGGGCAGCAATTTGCCCGGGCTCCATCCACACCTTCACTAACGTTCCTGTCTATGCGCTCTGCAATTCAGTGCGCAGGCGTTACCTTCACGCTCCAGAAATTGAGCAGGTTCCCTTCCGGTCCGAATACCGGATCTGTATCCGGCAGCGGCACATTCGCGATATTTTTGTCCGTTCCCGGTCTTTCACCGATCCTTCCATAATTAATATCGAAAGATTTTCCTTCGGGATAAGCGCCAATACACTTAAAATTTTCGGTTGCGCTAAGGTTCTTGTGCGCGACACCCGCAGGTATGATGATCGCGTCACCTGCTTTGACCGTGCAGGAAACGCCATGATCGCCACCCAGGATGAGATCGCATGCCCCTTCATAAATCCCCAATACTTCATGTGTGATGCTGTGGTAGTGATGGTATGGATAAATACTATCGCGCCAACTGTTGCTCCAGTCATTGGATTCAAATATCCTTTCCATGACGGAGGGCGCAGCCTGTTCGAATGCCTGCAGGTAAATCAAGGCCGGCAGGGTAGAATTAGGAAATATTCCGTCATCCTTCAGTAGAAATTCAAATATTCGCATAAATGCAAATTCAATGATGTAACCAGGGCGACCTGTAATGAACACGAATGATGCCAATTGTATCTGGATGAAAGAGTAATAAGAATTCGTGCTCTGCAAAGTAATTTTTTGCCTGAAATGGCAAGCTTACGTAGAAATTATTGCGCAGTACGGCGGTAATACGCATAAACCCGGCTGGTACGGGTTTTGAACAATATTCTTTGCGTTGAATTTCAAGGATTATACCGGGCGGGATTTTTATCCTGCCTTTTTTATGCCCGGATGGCATAGTTTTTTAACCATTTTGGGTAATAACTCAGGTAGGATTTAATTCTTCACTAAAAATTATCAATCATGAAAAAGTATTTGTTTGTGTTATTGTCCGTATTCTTTGCAGCAAATGTATTGCATGCCCAAAAACCCGAAGTGATGACGAGTACAAAGCCCGGATGGCATAAGATCGGGGAAGCAAAAGTTAACTTCAAAACCGAAAAGGATGAATTTTTGGTATTAGTCGCAGACCGGTTCAAAGCTATCCGCATTAAGGTTAAGGATGCGCCAATACATATCGAAGACATGCAGATACATTATGAAAAAGGTGCAAAAGAAGACGTACAGATTCGTTCGAATTTTAATGCTGGCACCGAAAGCAGGGTAATTGATTTGAAAAACCACGATGCGGACCTGAAAAAGGTTGTTTTTGTTTATAACACAGTTCCAAATTCGAAGGTAGAAAAAGCAGAAATAGAACTCTGGGGGCTTAAGTAAATGGTCAGGGACCATGTTGTATCGCGCAATGGTTCGAAAAAACTGTTGCGCGATTTTATTTTATGCCAGACGGGCTGGCCCGAAGGGCTGGCAAAAAAATTGAATCAATGGTATGGTACGTTAATTTTTTAACACGATAAATTCGATTTTATGGCAAAGTATTCTAAAGGCGCCCAGGACAAAGTGGAAAGGGCCATGCATGAAAGAAAAGAAGGAACATTAAAAAGCGGCCGCAGTGGCAAAACGGTAAAGAGCCGGAAACAGGCCATAGCCATTGGTTTGTCGGAGGCCAGGAAGCAGGGAAGTAAGGTCCCGGAACAGAAAGGTTCTCCTTCCTCATCCAAAAGATCTT
>DATHGW010000361.1:0-3455 GCA_035317445.1 Puia sp. | reverse complement strand
GTGGTCGCCCTGCCGGATAAACCTGGGGATATTGGGTTGCAGCATCAATTGCTTTTGGGTGATGATGGACTTTTCGGAATAGCCCATGGCAAGATCTTTCGAATGCGCGAAGCTCATCCATTTCCATTGGGTTAATGCTTCAGGAATAGTGAAAGAAAATTCAACATTGCCCGAATCGTCTGTTCTGAGATCGGGAAAGAAGAAGGCGGTTTCGTTGAAGTTTTTGCGGATTTGAATTGGGGGTTGCAGGTCTTTTTCTGTCTGATCCTTGCTTTTTTGTTCCATCACCATTTCCCCGGCAGGTTGAATTTCCTTTCTCATTTGGGGGCCGTATCCGGCTACAGTAACATCGGCAAGTTCCATTCCTTTTGCAGTGACCAAATTGTACTCGTATGATTTAGTAGCCAGCAGCCTTGGCATTGAAGATTGGATCGGCAGAAGCTTATCATAGGTTTTTTGAAAAGGAGTTATATTAAAATCGTTCCAAGAATTGGGTACTGATTGAATGGTCAGAAAATTATGCTTGCCATTCCAGTGGTTGACTGCGCCATAAACCGGATAGATGTCTGGTATAACCCAGGATTGTTGCCTGAACTGGTCCAAAGATGCATCATACATCGAAGCCAGCATTTCGACTGCGATCTTGTCACGCTGTTGCCCGGCGATGTTTACCTTCCATTTTTCTTCACTCCCCGGAATTGTTTTATCGCGATATGTAGTATAACTGACATTGAGTTCTTTGTTCGTCCATGGGACAGCAACCGTATGACTGCTGGTGAAAAAGCGGTTGTTCTTTACAAAGGCGTAGTTAACACCAAAACCACCCCGGTCAGCGTCAGTAATTCCGAAAGAGAATGATTTTTTTTCACTGCTCAGTGTAGAAAAAGTATAACTGGATTTGTCCTTTTCGGTTTGCTGAATCAAAAAAATATCCCTGGCTGAAGATCCGATGGTTAAGGTTGTGCTTTTGCCCGGTTCAACCGATTCCGTATTCGTTATTGTCCAAAGATATTGTGGTGATCCTAAAAAGGATTGCCGGGCATCATACAATTCAATATATTTTAGACTTTTTACTTCCTGTCCATATTTGTCCTTCGTTGTGGTCTCAAGCAGGTACCAGCCTGTCCAAAGCCCCGGTTGACTATTGGAAGATAAGGATTGCAGGTTGAAATGACCATTCCTTTTCGTTGAATCTGAGGTTTCGTAGACCTTGGTCTTCGGCCAGCCCTCTTTATTCGTTTCATCATCATACTCATCATTGGGGAAATAATTCAGGTATTCATCTCTTGTCGTCAGGAATTGATCGGGTTTTTGCCAATAGCGTTCACGAATCAGCCGGTCAGGCGATTTCAGCGAATAGATTGTCAGGTGAACCCAGGCTGGTTCAAATTCTCCCGAAAGGTTTACTGACCGGATCGATAAATTTTTGATACTGTCTGCAGGAAGTTGATCGGATCCTGAAGTCTCTACCGATAACAATAGTGCTTTGTAGCCAATGCTCACTGTGGTCTCGCTGGTTCTGGTCTCTCCGTTCACATCTGTTATATCTGCGATGACCCGGTATTCAAATACTGGGTCCAATGCTTTCTTAACAGCAAGATCCGGGATAGCGACAAATCCGATGTTGAAGCTGCCGTCTGTAGCTGTTTTGATTTCCCCATGCGAAATTTCCTGTCTGGCAACCCGTTGCATTCCCCAGCGAGACAACCAGGGGTAAGGAAATCTCGCCTGTCTGGAAACGCGGTATTTGACCATTGCACCATCAATATTATTTCCAGCATAGGCCCTGGCAATGCCATGTACATTGATGCTGTCATTGAGGCGATATGAACCAATGATTTTTTTATACTCTACCCGAAACCTTGGACGCTTGTATTCCTCAACAGAAAAGGTTTGTTCACTTCCATCGTTATCGTCTGCAATTTTGAATGATCCGGTCAGCAGGTTTTCCGGCAGTTTGAATTGTGCATGGTAAGAGCCGAATTCATTGGTCGTTAACTGCACCGAATCTATCTTCTCGTTATTGGCATTATACAAGCTGATCCAGGCGTTGTGAGCAGATAATATTTTGGATTGTTTCGTATCGAAGCTTTTGGTGACAATGATGCCTTTAAAATATACGATTTGACCCGGACGATAAATGGACCGGTCGGTGAAGAAGAATGTTCTTTGGTTTTCTTTCTCATAATCCGATTTGTTGACAAGGCTTTCATCTTCGATTTCGTCATTGCTGTATGAAACATACGTATCGTCCAGGAACAGGTGATCGGAATTGGTTGAAAACTCAAGCAAGGCATTCCCGGCTGTGTTAGTTCTTGGAGGCAGGATCTTAAAATAGCCGTTCTTGTCGGTGTTGAAATTTTCGCCTTTTCGCTCCAGGTATTTGCCGGTCTTGCTGTCATAGTACCGGTACCAGGCCTGCACGTCCGTACCCGGCATGGGTTGGCCGGATTCGCGGTTCAATACAAAATAGTCGCTCCCGTTATTGATATAGGCAATATTTGAAATATTCAAATATTGAACAGACAACAAATTTTGTTCCGTAGCGAAATTGTCAGCAACACTCCCCAATAAAGCATATACCCCGGGCTCAGGCGCATCAACCTTGACTTCCACGCGATGGTTTTGGTGATCTCCTGTCACCGGCAAGCGCTGGTCAAAATGCTGGATAACAGGAAGCTTCTGGATCTCCTTCCAGAATGTTTCGGTAAACCTGCCGGCATTCAGAAAATCCTTTGCTTTCTTATCTATCCTCATTAATCTAAAAAAAATTTTGTCAATATTCCTGTAGGATATGAGCACACGAAATGGTTTTCCAGGGACATTTACTTTTTCTGCTTCAAGCTGCATTTCCTTCCTAAGTATATTTTTCAATAAAATTTCGCAATCAGATTTCCCCTGGCAGCTATCTGGTTGCTTCAAGACTTTTTCACAAATCGATTTTGACTGTAAATAGGCGTAGCGATTTGAGGTGTCTTTTAAAGGGTCATATTCAGCAGCCTTGTCTGCGTAATACTGTGCTTGCAAATACAAGGCAGAGGAAACTGTGGGGTTGGTTGGAAATTGATCAGTAATTTTTTTCAATGCCTGGAGGTAAAGAGAATCTTTGTCTGGCATTCTACCATATTCCCAGACAAACCTTATCCGATCAATATCCACATCGATCAATGCATCTGGCCTTGCGTCAGAAATATGAGCATCCAGTAGGTGCTGGTAGAGGATCAGGGCTTTGTAATGAAGAGAAGTGGAATCAGTTGTGTTGAAGTGAGACCTGGAAAAAAAATAACTGCTACTTAAGGCTGCGGTATCTATGATCTCAAAGGAATAAGCCGGCTTGTTGACATCAGATTCATCGGTTTTAAAATAATCCAAAGCCCGGTGGGCCAGCAAATCAAATAAGGTTGGACGCAGGTGTCTGGAATTGCCTGCCATGATGATTGGTTCGAACGGTTCCA
>DATHGW010000360.1:0-3927 GCA_035317445.1 Puia sp. | reverse complement strand
TAACCCAATTCCCTGGCTGCAGGAAGGAAAGTCCGGATATTCTGAAAATGTTTTTTCCAATCGGTCAGGAAATAGTTATCCGGATGACTTCTTAAAGATGCAGCGCCCCATATTTCATATCCGCTTTCCACTAATTTCCGGTGGTCGCCAAAACGGTTCATATCCCATCCATAATTCCAGTCTATAAAAATGGTTCCTTTAGGAAGCAGGTGAATCGCTTCGGGGTATTTCAAAGCAATATCGGCCCAAACCAGGGGGCGTTTTCCCATTTTGATGACGATGTCACAAAGCATTTTGATATAATCGATATAGAGCCTCGACTTCCCGACCTTCTCGGCCTGCCGGCGACAGAGGGGACAATGCCCCAGCAGATAGGTCTCATCTCCCCCGATATGAATGTAAGGTGATGCATGCGTGGAAGCCAGTTCTCTAAAAAGATCCGTGAACAAAGCACTGTCGGCCTCGGGTTTCATGGGGCAAACCTGTGAATAGTTCTCCTGGTCTTCACGCAGTTCCTTATACCTGTAATTCCGCAGGATATATTCTACATGTCCGAAACTTTGCTGAAGCGGAATGACATCTATCCCCAAAGCATGACAATATGTTATAAAAGACAGGATCTCTGTTTTCGTATAGGCATACCTGTTTTGGATCAGTGGATGGCTTTCAAAAGGATAGCTGCCTTCCCATTCCATGATCAGCGTATTCATCCCTTTTTCGTGGAGCTGCGAAGCAAATCGTTTCAGGGCGTCCATGGTCATCACTTGTATTCTCAGATCAAGATGAAATCCCTTAATCCTAAAATCCTGAACGGGATGGGCAGAAGATTGAGGAAAGGCGGCGCTAAAAGTGATCAGAACAGGCCATAAAGCAACCAACATTTTTCTCATATACAGTTAAGTTAAAGGCTTTGACTTGTTCATATTTTCAAAGAGACAAACACCCGACATGGTCAACAGGATCACCAAAATTAAATAAAACCTCTCAGAAAAGTAGGTTACATTGCAGATATACAAATCCGTCTTCCGGGATAAGGGATTTAATTCCAGCTCAATACTTTAATACCTCGTTATGTATAAGATCGATGAAATCGCCCCCGACCTCTATCGCATTTCAGTATTTGTGCCAGAGATCCAATTACAGTTTAATCACTTTCTTGTTAAAGACGATGAGCCCCTGCTTTACCATGCAGGCTTAAAACATATGTTTCCCATTTTACAAGAAGCTGTTCAAACACTCATTGACCCGAGACTGATCAGATGGATTGGTTTCAGTCATTTTGAAGTAGATGAGTGCGGCGCTTTAAATGACTGGCTACAGATTGCGCCCAATGCACAAGCTGTTTGTAGTGAAGCAGGCGCAATCGTGAATATGTCCGACTTTGCTTTGCGGCCCGCCCTTGCCATGAAAAGCAATGAAATACTGGAAACAGGCCGGCGCAAATATCGTTTTATTCGCACACCGCACCTGCCACACGGTTGGGATGCCGGCGTCATGTTTGAAGAATCAGACAAAACATTACTTTGTTCTGACTTGTTTCATCAGAATGGCGATTTGATTGCGATTACGGATAAAGATATCTTGGAAGCGCATAAATCCTCCATGCTTGTATTTGAACATGGTCCATTGATGGATTATACGCCTTATAATCATAAAACACAAGCCATGCTTTTTGAACTGGCAGCCTTACAACCAAAAACACTGGCGACCATGCATGGCTCGTCTTTCTTTGGGGATTGCGCCAAGGCATTGATAGAATTAGATGATGTCATGAAAGAGATCTGGGGTGAGAAGTTGGCCATAGCCATAGCATAACCAAGCTTTCTTATGAGCCATTTAAATTAATCATTAGACAAAATGACTTTCAATGTTTTTTCCATTGCTGCATGTTCAAAAACCTCATAAGCTTTCACTATTTCCGCCAGCGCGAACCGATGAGTAATCAATTTGGCAGGATCTAGTTTTTTTGATACAACCGTCTTGAGTAACATGGGCGTCGTTACTGTATCCACAAGACGCGTGGTAATCGTAATATTTTTTGACCAAGATGTTTCCAAATGAAGGTTTACAGGTTTGCCGTGAACACCTACATTCGCAATATGTCCCCCAGCCCCAATAATTGATTCGCATAATTCAAACGTTGCAGGAACACCTACAGCTTCAATAGCCACATCAACTCCTTTTTGCTCAGTAAGGCTCATTATTTTTTCGAGGGCATTTTCGGTGTTACTATTTATTGACCGGGTAGCTCCAAATTTCATTGCAACGCCCAGACGATTATCATCGATATCGATCATGATAATTTCTGCGGGTGTATAAAACTGAGCCGTGATCAAGGCTGCCAAACCTATCGGACCTGCTCCAACAATTGCCACAGTATCCCCAGGCTTCACCTGTCCGTTGAGAACTCCACATTCAAAAGCGGTAGGCAAAATATCACTTAACATAACCAGTGCTTCTTCATCTGCATTTTCGGGAATGTGGTATAAACTATTATCTGCAAACGGTATTCTTACATATTCAGCTTGCGTACCATCAATCAGATGGCCCAATATCCAGCCGCCTTTTTCGCAGTGAGAATACATTCCTTTTCTGCAATAAGCACATTTAGCACAGGAGGTGATGCAGGAAATTAATACCCGGTCGCCCTTCTTAAATTCTGTTACAGCGGTGCCCACTTCTTCGATAATGCCTACGCCCTCATGTCCTAAAATACGGCCTTCTGTAACTTCAGGAACATCACCTTTTAAAATATGCAGATCGGTTCCGCAAATAGTTGTTTTGGATATTTTCACCAGTGCGTCGGTAGACTCGACAACAGATGGCTTTGGCTTTTTTTCCCAGGCCTTTTTACCGGGACCCTGATACACCAGTGCATTCATCTGATCAGCCACTTTCACTCCGGCAGGTTTCATGAGTTTATTAGGCTTAGGTGCAATTATTGTATTGGACATTTTTTCTATTTAAACGCGGGAGGAATATCCGGCTATGTGTAAGGTAGTCCTATAAAGACAGCACAAGTGTTAAAGTATTGCTTTCCTCGACAGCCGAAGCTCCGATCATTCGGAGCGTAGGCTGGTGACCGGGTTGGCAACCGCCGCCTTAAGGGTCTGCGAGCTGACTGTGATCAAAGCAATGATCAAAGCAATCAGAGCAGGTATTATGAAATCTGACCAGGAAATAATTATCCTGTAGCTGAAATTTTGTAACCAGTGATTCATAGTGTACCATGCAATTGGCGATGCAATCATGATTGCAAGCAATACCAGTTTTAGAAAACCTTGCGACAACAGCCGGGATATGTTGATAGCAGATGCACCTAGCACTTTCCGAACACCTATTTCTTTGGTACGTTTTAATGTTGAAAAATGAGCAAGGCCAAATAATCCTATGCAGCATATTCCTATTGCAAGAGCGGAAGCATAACTGATGATCTGTTTCCATCTTTGCTCGCTCGCATATTGATGGCTAATTTCATCCTGCATAAAATCATACTGACAATAATACTCCGGGAAAGTGCTCTTAAATATTTTTTCTAATGCAGGAAGAGCAACCGAAGCCTTTCCTTTTTGCAATTTTATCCAAACATATTCCGACAGGCCTGATTCAAACATCAGGGGATCTATTTTTTCTTTTAATGAAGCATAATGAAAGTCTTTCACTACACCCACGATCGTTCTCGTATAGTTTTTACCAAGGCCATCGGTTAAGGTTACCCGTTGCCCAACAGGATTTTTTATTCCTCCTTCCTTCACAAAAGTTTCATTGACAATAACCGATTGTTCGGGATCGCTACCAAAATCGTTAGAAAAATTACGCCCTTTTAGAAGTTGAATTTCCAAAGTAGATAGAAAAAAGGGGTCAATCTTACTTTGCCGGACCGTTATTTGGCCGCCCTGTAAAACAAGACCAGCACCCGGGGTCATA
>DATHGW010000359.1:0-2882 GCA_035317445.1 Puia sp. | reverse complement strand
CCTCAGGGAAAAAGGAAGGGATACCTGCTGCGAAGCATCCGTCCAGGTACCCGCGAATTTATCCACGCTGTCCGTAAATACTCTTCCTTTGAACGTTCTGCCGGCAATATTATTAATGAATTCAGTCAACATGATGGTTCCTGCTTTTTTTTCGCCGCTAAGCTGGATCTTCGTGCCCGTATACTTCAAAATGTAATTGCCTTTTATTTCACCGTTCTTAAACAGGAAGATCGACATCTGGATATCGCTATTGCCAAGTTTTCCCTCAAAATTATTCCAGGCATTCACTTGCGGAAATTCGGCATGAGTGGAGCTGAGGCAGAGTGAGCACAACAGGAATAGCCAGGTTTTTCGATATGGCATCATGGCGTTAAGATAAGAAAAGATTTAAGATTTTGGGAGATTGAGATTTTGGTATTTTTTTCACACGTGATGGAGCAGACTGCTCATCAAGCATTTCACTCAACTCGTCAAACAAATTATCATTCCGCCCTGGGATGCTTTTGTTTTGTGATGAATTAACATTAATCACCACAAAAGCGTTTTTATGAAAAAATCATCAGTTAAACAGAGCATCGCAAAAGCAATTGCTTTTTTTGCGCTATTCCTTGGCGCGTTCAATTTTGCTGCCAGAGCCGGCGGGGATGGATTTGAAGTTTATTTAAACAATAAACTCATCGCGAAACAGTACCTCACGCAGCCCCTGGATCTGAAAACACTGGCATTGGACAAGGCAAATATCAATGACCAGATCACGATTTATTTTACCCAATGCAACGCCATAGGCAAAATAGCAAAGGGAAGAAGCATCGTGGTAAAAGATGAAAAGGGCCGCATGCTGAAAGAATGGAAATTCGACGACGCAAAAGACGCCAAGCCGGGGATGGTGATCCAGGTCAAAGAACTGTTGCAGTTGGAAAATTCGCCGGGTGAAAAAAGCCTTTCCCTTTTTTACCGTGCAGAAGGCCATCCGGACGCTCAGATCATTACGTCGCTGAAGATTTCAGGAAAAAGTGCGTGATGGGATAGCGAGTGGTAAGTGGCGAGTAGCGAGTGGTCGCAATTCTGTACTCGCCACTCGCCATTCGCTACTCGCCCTTAACGCTCACCGCGGCTCCGCCTCCGGGAGCCAGCAGGATCGTCAGGCTGCTGTTGCTGTCGACCGGGGTCTCCCTGATCGTGTACGCCATGGGGTTATTTTTCCAATCGGCATTGTCCGCGTCGGCATATATTCTGGCAATATATTTTTTCCCCTTATCCAAAAAGCTGAGAGGTATTGTGGCAGTTCGTTTGTTCTCATCCGTGATGGCACCAATATACCAATTGTCTTTCCCCTTTTCCTTTCTTGCAATACTGAGAAAATCGCCTGGTTCCGCTTCAATGATCTTTGTATCGTCCCAATCCACCGGCACGTCCCGGATAAACTGAAAAGCATCCGGATGGGCTTCGTAATTTTCCGGAAAATCGGCGGCCATCTGTAAGGGGCTGTATAATGTGACATAGAGCGCCAGTTGCTTGGCAAGCGTTGTGTGTACCTGCCGGCCGGGAGTAGTACTGTAGCCCTTTATTTTGAATATGCCGGGTGTATAGTCCATAGGACCACCGATCAGCCGGGTGAACGGAAGAATCGTTTCATGCTCTGGTTCATTTCCGTCGCTGAAGGCATTGTATTCATTGCCCCGGGATGCTTCACTAGCCAGCCAATTTGGATATGTGCGTTGCAGTCCGGTAGGCCTGACCGGCTCATGCGCGTCAAGCATGACCCGGTACTGCGCCGCTTTTTGCGCAACCCGTAAATAATGATTAACCATCCATTGTCCGTCGTGGTGTTCACCGCGTGGAATAATTCTCCCCACATAACCTGTTTTCACGGAAGTATACCCGAAGCGGCGCATGAACCGGAATGCGGTATCCATCTGCCTTTCATAGTTGGTTGCGGATCCTGATGTTTCATTGTGCATGATCATGAATATCCCTTTTGACGCTGCATACCTGGCAATTTCACTGATATCAAAATCAGGATATGGCGTAATGAAATCAAATACATTTTCCTTCCAGTTCCCAAACCAATCCTCCCAACCTTGATTCCATCCTTCTACCAAAACGCCCTGGATGCCATTTTTTGCGGCAAAGTCAATATATCTTTTTACATTGGCTGTGTTGGCCCCATGACGTCCATTAGGGATCGCTTTTCCGTTGGGATCCAGGCTATCGGCATAATCCGAATAATTCCAGGTACTTTTTCCCGTCTGCATTTCCCACCACACGCCGACAAATTTCATGGGATGTATCCAGGACGTATTACCGATAACAGCGGGCTCATTCAGATTCAATATGAGTTTTGATGTCAGGATATCGGCAGCCTTATCGCTGACTATGATCGTTCTCCAGGGCGTCGAAAAGGGTGCGTGCAGATATGCTTTATTGCCGACCGCATCCGGGACCAGGGAACTGGATAGGCTGAGGCTACTCGCGTCAACATGCAATTGCATGGATGAATAGTTGATGAGTGCGGCTTCGTGGATATTGATGTACAGGCCGTCTTCGGTTTTCATCATCAGCGGGGTTTGCACCGCATAAGGATCGGGAGCTACCCTGACGGCGATCGCGGTAGATTTCGCGACGAGGGCTGCATTGTTGATTTCGCTGAGTTTTGATGTCGTGTAGGGGTATTCGTTTGAATCAAAGTCCCCGGGAATCCAAAAGGCCTTGTGATCCGCGGTCAGGTGAAAGCTGCTCAGTTCATCCGCCACAATAAAATATTTGAGGTTCGGCTGTTTTGGAAATTCATATCGGAAACCAACGCCATCCTCAAAAACGCGAAATATAATATTTAAAAGGCGGTTGGGTGCCCGCAACTGCTGCAGGCGCACTTTTATTTC
>DATHGW010000358.1:0-3240 GCA_035317445.1 Puia sp. | reverse complement strand
CTTTGTCTGCCGATCCTTCTTCATGAATAAATCCCAATTCATTGATCAGTTTGGATTTGACGACGAAATAATCCTTGTCATTGAAAGGCAGCCTGTCGATAGCGGCCAGCAGCGATTTCACGCCACCGGGATCAAAGTATACATTGGAGATGGCGTCTTTCGCTTTCTTGCTGGTCAGCGAATCGATGCTGAACAAATCCCCGAAAAAGAGATCGAGCTTATTGACGAAAATGGATTCGCCCGTTTTTCGGTCAAGCGGCCGGAGGCTCATATAGAATTCCTGCACAAAGTCGCTCTGCCTTTGCAGGGTATCGCCGAGGCTGATCACCCTGTAGAGCCGATTGTCTTTTACAAATATCCAGTTATGGATCACCCTTGAACAATTCGTATCAGAGAATATATATTTTACGCCATATACCGAATCGTTGAAACGGAAGAGCTGCTTACTGCGCACGATGAAATCCGCGCTGATCCTGGTTTCATTCGTCTCTGATTTCCAGAAGTCCGCGGAGTCTTTGGGGAAATAATATTTCGGGAACGGCTGTACAGATACATATACGGCTTCGCCGGTGGAGTCATCCTGGAATAATGCGGTCTTGCTCTTCGGCCAATATGGATTGTATTCTGAGACGGCATCCAGGAAATCCTCGCTGCTGGCCTTTTCCATAATAGTACGCGCAGCGGTGTCGATATCCGGAACAATGGGTGTGCGGACGCTGATGTTGACGAAAGTATCCGTGTAGTTCTTAAACCCCGCATATTTAAAGGGTGTAAAACCAAAGGAATCAAAAAATGCCTGGAAGGATTGATTCTTATTTCTGCTCCGAGCCGCCAGCAGATAATAATGCGGTCCTTTGATAATGAATTTTGCTTTGATGTAAGCACCATCTTTCAACCTGTAACCGGCGTCGAGGCAGGGATATCCGCCGATGAATCCGAAGCGCCGGTCAAATGATCTTTCTATGCCTTCTGACCCGCGAAAACTTTCCTCCATCAGGCCCAGGTCGAAACTGTCTTCTTCCAGGAAACGGAAATTCTGAATGCTTTTTTTCCAAACCATATATGCATCACCGGTAGCAGAATCGTTTGCTTCATACTCCCAGCGCGGGATGGATTCATATCCCGAGTTGTTGATGTTGACAAAAGGCGCCTGGGGAAACCTGACTTTGAACCCGCCGCGTGCCGGCTCAAAATACGTCCAGGTATCGCCCTGACTGTGCTTCAGCTCTATCGAATTAAAAAACTGCTCAGCTTCTTTCCCCTCAACATAACTGCCATTGCCACTCATTTTGAACACGATAATTTCAAATGCTGTTTCAAAAATCTGATAACGTTGAATGTCACCCCGGCGTGTCTTGTTGATGATGTCAAGTCCCCTGCATCCGTTCTTGACTACCGGGGTTTTTTTCAGGATCTTTCCCGGCACATTCTCATACAACAGGCTGTCGATCTTTTTCAATACCATGTCTTCGCGCTGGCCCCACATATATCCGTGCGTCTTAACCCTGGTGATCATATAGTATGATCCATTGCTCATATCCGCATATTGCCAGGAATCGCCCGAACGGCTATCTGTTCGCTTATACAATTTCCCCGGCAGCTTAACGGTAAATCCGCCATCATCGGCGGTATAAGAAGAAAAGCTGACAGGTACTTTTACCTTGTCGATATCATCCCTTTGCAGCGCATCCTGGTCACGCATGCTGATGGGACGCAGTTTGTAGCCTTTTGCGCGCAGTAATTCGATGAGCCCTCTCTTGCCCGGCAGGTGTGCGGCGCCAACGCCAACAAAAAGGGAGTGTTTTTTTAAAATGCTGTCAATGGAATTGGCCTGTATTTCATTGCGTCTGTACAAAAATTTTTCCATGAAAGCTTTTGAGGGTTGCAGTATCCGCTCGATGGAATCGAGTAAGTCCAGATCGCCTTTGCGGTAGGCTTCCTGCATCTTCTTCTCCAGATCGTACATGGATTCTCCATCCGCATCCATATTTCTCTTTTTCTTGTCCTTCATCATATCCTGCGTGGCTTCCAGGATCAATCGTTCTGTCTCGAAATAATTTTCCACCCCGGTCGCCAGCTTGCCCAGTTTTTTTCCTGTTTGATAAATGTACAGATCAAGGTATGTGTCTTCCTCAAAGTCGGCCCGCGGTTGTACCGTGCGGTACAGCAGTCCATTGATCAGTGTGGGTTCTTCACTTAGGGCATATTTCAGCCTGTCCTCATATTTTTCCAGTTGAAATGATTTCTCATTCAAATAGTCATTGGGGGAACCTTGGGTGTAGAAGCGCAGGTTGGTCTGCATATGCTGGTACCTAAAAAGCTGGTCCTGCCACAATTGAGGATCCAGTTCGAGTGCAACAACCTCTGAGTTTTTTATGCCTAAGTAAAAGGAATCACTTAGATGAAAAACCATTTTGCTGCTGACGTGCATGGTGCCAAAAAGGTAGGACGGTTTTTTCATGCCTTTGCCGCTAATCTCCCAGAGCAGGGTGGAATACCTCCCGCCGCCCGGGTTCCGGTCCTGTAAGCCGGCGGAAAACATCATTTGGCCGGACAAAAGCGCGGCCAGCAGCAGAACCCATATTTTGACTTTACTTCCGTCCATGCACATCCGAAGCTGAACCTTGTTTACACACATAACATAAAAAAATTTGTTTTCCCCTCTCTATTGTGCTACCTTTGCAAACTTGTAAAATCATGCCGTAACATGATATCAAATCGGGTGCCGTAAGACCTGGTTTGTGTCGAATCATCAGCACTCACTTCTTTTGCACCCTGGTGTCATGTAGCGATCATTACAAAAAATAAATACTACATGAAGCTTTCCCAGTTCAAGTTTGATCTTCCGTTGAATCTTATTGCCCAGCACCCTACCAAAAAAAGAGAAGACAGCCGGATGATGGTTGTCCACCGCAAGACCGGACAAATTGAAAATAAACATTTCCGGGATGTTTTGGAATATTTTAATGATAAAGATGTTTTTGTCGTCAATAATACCAAGGTTTTTCCGGCACGTATGTATGGCAGAAAGGAAAAAACCGGCGCCAAGATTGAAGTTTTTTTATTGCGTGAGTTGAATAAGCCCAACCGGCTCTGGGATGTTATCGTAGATCCCGCGCGCAAGATCAGGGTGGGCAATAAACTCTATTTTGGGGATAATGATGAACTGGTCGCTGAAGTCATTGATAACACCACCAGCCGCGGACGCACCATCCGTTTTTTGTGGGATGGCAGTGATGA
>DATHGW010000357.1:0-4066 GCA_035317445.1 Puia sp. | reverse complement strand
TATCGAAGCGCCATCGAACAATTCCCGAACAAACACCTAAAAAAGGAACAAGAAAATGGCGCTGCCTTAGCATCCGCATTAAAAAAAAATCTTTCAGAGGCTCTGATCACACTCTGAAAGATCGGCTGTCGGCGGACCTATATTTAGATCGCCATAAGGGATACGGATAAAAATCCTCCTATGAAAACCCCGGGCCCGTAAGCCCGAACGAACCCCTTCCGCAAGGAGGGGGTTTTTAAAAATTGCTGTTATGGAACTGGAGCTGATCAGAACATATTACCTGTCGGGAACCAATGGAAAGATCCTGTTTAGCGGCTGTTTGATGATGTACAGCATCGAACTGCCCTGGGAGGAGAACCATGCAAGGGTTTCTTGCATACCCGAAGGAAAGTATGAACTGGTCAAAAGATGGAGCCCTAGGTTTAACCGGCATTTGGAATTGGTGGATGTACCGCAGCGGGAGTCTATTCTCATCCATCCTGCCAATGATGCCCTGCATGAACTGAAAGGTTGTATCGCTCCGGTTTATTTAATAACAGGTGCAGGAAAAGGGATCCGTTCCGGGAAAGCGCTGGAATCATTGATCAGCTTGGTATACGGCGCCCTTGACCGGCACGATCGTGTTTTCTTAATCATTAAATCAGATCCCCATGAATTTAATTGAAAGGGCTGTATCATCCACACCCTCTTTCTTTCAAAAGCTGAGGAACATCGGGTTGGCATTGGCTGCCATCAGTGCGGCCATTATTGCTTCACCTGTTGCGCTGCCGACAATCGTGGTTACGATTGCAGGCTATCTCGCTGTTGCAGGAACGGTGCTGGGTGCTGTGAGCCAGATCACGATTACGGATGACAAATGACATCGGGAGATGTTATGAAAAAGCCCCGGCGCAAGCCGGGGCCTTTTTCATTAAAAACAGTAATATTGAGCATATATACATATCGCAACGAAGTGATTGTTCGGGACGATTATATATACAAAATGAGGAAAATAACTTTATGGGCTATTTGATGCCACTATTTATTGTTATGCAATATTTTATTTGCTGGGGATGTGGCGGCAGGGCCACTACTCCAAAGGAATATAAATATGTAGATACAGTTAATATTGAGATCTACAAAAAAGCTATTTCAGAGATAACTGACAGTGTTAAAAATAGAATAACACTAAAAGAAAATCCCTATTACCAAAGTGAAAATGATTCTAGCACCATCGTTCTGATTGATACAATTTTATACCGTCCTACGTTGGACAAAATCGCCTTTATTGTAATTACTCAGAATTCAAATAATAAGTTGTTAGAAAAGGGTAAAAAGAATGAGTCCCATTATGATGCCCATTGTTTCATTGGTATTTGCAAAAACAATAAAATTGTTCAATTTGCTTGGGTGTCGGCATTTAGTTTAAGCAATTATAGAGATAAATATTCGGCTTCAAATGATATTCGGAGCTACTATTTTACGGAACTAACTAGTGGGATAAATAAAGAAGGCAAAAGTCCTTTTAAATATAATTTTGATGATGTAAGGTTTTGGGAGGGTCCTATTTGGAAAAAATATTTTTAATCATTCAAAACATCTAAAAAATAATTTTTAAATCGAGATGTTCTCAAGGCACAACAACGGTAATCGTTCTACCTTTTGTGGCAAACCGAACACCATGTTGCTGAAGTTTATATAGTACAATGGATATTGGCGCCTGGCGTTGCAGATCGAGATCGAAGGCAGCATTAGGCGGGTTTTTGCTGTATTGTACATCAACCCGATACCAGCGCGAAATGGCCTGCATAATGGTTTCAAGACGAGCCTGTTTAAAATAGGTCCTGCCATGTTTCCAGGCGGCGGCCTGAACCGTATCCGCATGCTGAAACACGAAAAGTTTACCGTCAATTGCCTGTACTTCTTCGCCCGGTTTAAGGATTACGGAATCAGCCCATGGATTGCTCGCATCCAATTGAACGGACATGCTTCCATCCATCAACGTTGCTTTAGTAGCCTCGCCCGGATAAGCGCTTATATTGATCCGCCCGCCGCCGGTCCTGATATGCATGCCGCCTGCCACAATCAATAATGGTTTTTTACGATCCGTAGCCATCTCAACATACGCTTCACCGGCAATAACAAGTTTAGATGAATCATCGGTCATGCGTGCGGGATAGCGAATAATGGTTTCCGCATTAACCCATACCGGAGTACTATCTGGCAATATGAGCGTAAACTCCCCGCCCCGCGATGAATAGAGCTTAAATGATTTGTTTGGGATCACATCGGAACGGGGTTCAGCAATAATAATGTATTCACCGTTTTCCTTTTCTATGGTTCTGGCCCCCGCCAGGCCCGTCAGAAAGCCCTGTTGAAACTCGTCAACTGCATCGCTAATGCCATCGCCGTCAATAAACACCGCCCGGCCCTTACCTGGCTCAATACGGTTTGCATTGTTCTTTTGTAAAATAAAAAACAAGCCGGCGCCCACTACGATGATGACCATAGCTGCCACTCTCAGAAACCGGTAGATCCGCGGGGGAGGCTTTTCGACCGGCAGATCAGGAAGGGGAAGAGGATATCGTGCACGAATTTTTTCCCATACAATTGCCTTGCTGGCAAACATCCTCCTAAGATTTGCACGCATCTTTTCAGGGTCAGTTTCCTCCTGAAACAGCTCTTCGTTTTCCGCTGATAACTGGCGCCAGGCAGACAGCTCGCTTGCTTCATTTGGCAGTAAGTCGTTCAGGATATACTTCAACATCAATTTTTGAATGTTTTCCGGGATTTTCATAATAAAAAGTCTAAGATGATTATTATTGAATAGCCGATGTTTCTTAATATGTCTTTGAGCCTGTTCAAGGCAAGATTTTTGGAGTTGGCAACGGTCCGTTTAGAAATGCCAAGCCGTTCGGCAATTTCATCGTTCCGCAGATCGTCTACATAATAAAGATGATAGATCTGTTTTAACTGTCCCGTAAGCATTTCTATGGCACGGTAGATCAGGCTTGTGTTTACATCGCGCGTTTCCGCTGTTTCCCAGGAATCGTTGTCCGGGTAATCTTCATCCAGTTCAACAAACCTTGATTTTACCACTTCCATGTGGCGTAAATAATCAACACAGGTTGTTCTTGCCGCACTGATCAAAAAGTATTTGATCTGTTTGAGCTGTTCGAAACGCCCCGTTGTGTTAAGCAGTTTGACAAATACATCACCAGCCAGATCCTCCACATCGGATGACTGGCCGATCTGTTGAATCACCAGGGCAATCACACTGGAATGGTATTGATTATAGATCCAGGTAATCGATGCAGGCTCCCTGCGGTTAAAACCGCCAACGATCTTTGGGGTTGAAAGATGTCTCATGATGGCCAAAGCAATTTACTCATTCCGAAAGGCAAACCCAATGGCTACATTATGTTTTGCAAAAGAAAAAGGGAAACGTTTGAGGAGGGCATTGTTACCGGTATTTTGCAAAAAATACTAAACAAAAAGGGAAACGTTTGAGGAGGACATTGTTACCGGTATTTTGCAAAAAATACTAAAGAAAAAGGGAAACGTTTGACGAGTCAATTTATCCCGGTAAATTTCAAGAAATAGTTAAAATAAACTGACCCGATTTTATCGCTTTTAAAAAAGGAATGAATTAATTTCAAAACCATTATCCTGACGTTTTATGAAAATATACCACTCACACCGGCATCAGTTCATTTATTCATCTAAGAAAAAATGATTGCTTATGTTGGACTTTGCCCAAAACCTGTACGAAGAACTTTTATTTAAATTAGACAGCACGGTTCCTGATCTAAAGACATTTTCTCCTGATCAGCGTCTTGGATTAATCCTCAGGTCAATCGACCAGCTTAAAGAGAAACTCAAGTCCTATACTTTTCATAGCGAAGAAGAAGAGATAAGTTTTTTTAGAAGCAGATTACCATTGTTCCTTTCGCTCTTTTTATATTATAGCGAAAAGTTCGACCTGGAATCGGTGCAGCTAGCCGGAACTCCGCAATCCAGATTAGAATATTTCGACAGACAGTTCAGCAGGGTCGGCCATTTTTTTATAGCGAACGCGGAATTCTTC
>DATHGW010000356.1:0-2513 GCA_035317445.1 Puia sp. | reverse complement strand
AATGCCCCCATGTTTTTTATGTGTGCCACCACCCTGGCCCTTGCAGGATTTCAACTCTCTTTCAGAAGGATTACCGAAGCGATCGCAGCATGCGTTATTCCCATTGGCATCATCACTTTCATTATTCTCATGATCCTCATCTTTGGCCATAAAACCTTTATATACGAGTGGCTCGACAAAGACCTGGTCAATAAGGATGAGGTATTAAAGGGCAAAAAAGGATTTTTGAACCCAACTTTTTTTACAGTATGGACTGCGCTCACCATAGGTCTCTGGGCCTGGCTGGGGTACAGGATGCGGGCCATTTCCCGTGAGATCGACAATACCCCGCTGACAGTAGAACAAGGCAAGAAATATATTTATAAGAATACGGTTTGGTCGGCCCTCTTTATCGTTTGGTTCGCATTGACCGTTGCGTCCACGGTGCCCTGGCTCTGGCTGATGAGCATCAATGCGCACTGGTTTTCGACGATGTATAGCTGGTATACTTTTGCGAGTACATTTGTTGCAGGCATCGCGCTGATCACGCTGTTTGTCATATACCTCAAAAACCAGGGGTACCTCGAATTTACGAACGAAGAGCACTTGCACGATTTGGGTAAGTTCCAGTTTGCATTTTCTATCTTCTGGACCTACCTGTGGTTTTCGCAGTTTATGCTGATCTGGTACGCGAATATTTCGGAAGAAACCATTTATTTCAAAAACCGGTTTGAAGGGGCATACCAGGGTATTTTCTATTTGAACCTGATTATCAACTTCCTGGCTCCCTTGCTGATCTACATGAAACGCAATTCCAAACGCAATTACGCCACAGTTGTATTTATGTCAGTAGCTTTGCTATTTGGACATTGGCTGGATCTATACCAGATGGTTTTTGGCAGCCTGATTCCGGATCATGTACCGCTGGGCTTGTTTGATTTTGGCATTGCTGCCGGCTTTATCGGGTTGATCATTTGGCAAACAAGCGTGGTATTGAGCAAATTCCCATTGATCAGCAAAAACCATCCTTTTTTGAAAGAAAGCATAATACATCATACTTAAAGAACGGAGATCATTTCAAACGATTAAATCTTTATAAGCATCATGTCAACCATTTTTCTGATACTGATTTTGTTATTGGGGTTCCTCATTACTTTTCAGATCGCCAAAGCGAGCGAATATGTAGGCATATTGAAGGGAGAAAAGAAAAATTTTGAGTCCAATAATAAGATCAATGGATTCCTGATGATGGCTTTCCTGGTGCTCGGACTGATCGGTGTGTACTATTGCCAGGAATTGTATAAGGGAAAGGTGCTGGGCGATGCGGCATCAGATCATGGCATCAAGATCGACAGGATGCTCCACATCACGTTTTGGATCACCGGCATTGTATTTTTTATCACACAGGTCCTGCTGTTCTGGTTCTCCTATAAATACCAGTATTCTGAAAAAAGAAAGGTCTATTATTTTCCGCACGACAATAAACTGGAATTGATCTGGACCGTGATCCCTGCGATTGCGTTAACAGTGCTGGTAGGATTTGGACTACTTTATTGGTTCAAGATCACCGGTGATGCACCCAAAGACGCCATGCAGGTTGAAGTAACGGGAAAGCAGTTCAGCTGGATTTTCAGGTATCCGGGAAAGGATGAAGTATTTGGAAGAAAGTATTTCAGGAATATCAACGACAACACGAACAATTCCCTGGGGTTACTTTGGGATGATCCTGCCACTCATGATGACATCGTGGTACAAACGACGGCATACCTGGTCGTTAACCGGCCCGTAAAATTGATCATCAATTCGAGAGATGTGATCCACGATGTAGGCCTCGTCCATTTTCGCATGAAGATGGATGCCGTGCCGGGAACGCCAACGACGATGTGGTTCACCCCGCTGTATACGACCGAAGAAATGAAAAAGAAAACGGGGAATCCTGATTTTGACTATGAATTGTCCTGCGACCAGATGTGTGGCAAAGGACATTTTTCAATGAGGGGTGTGATTAAGGTGGTGACGCCGCAGGAATTTATTTTATGGAGGGCCAAGCAGACTTCTAACTATGCCCAGGTCTTTTCTCCCCAGCATGATGCTGCACCAGCCAAAGCCGATAGTGCCAAGGCGGTTGCAACGAACAGCAAAGAGGCGGAGGCGGCGAATTTGATCGCAAAGAAAAAATAATTGTATTGAGTAATACCGGTATACCCAAAAAAAATTTCTCATGAGCAACGAAGCAACAGTGCATGGACATGGTGATGTGGTTACCACGCATGGCGCGGAGGAACATCATGTTCATCACCACAAGGAGACTTTTATTACCAAATATGTTTTCAGCCAGGATCATAAAATGATCGCCAAGCAATTCCTCATCACGGGAATGATCTGGGGCATCCTGGGCGGATTAATGTCCGTACTTTTTCGCCTGCAATTAGGATATCCTGATTCAACATTTCCCTGGCTGGAAGATATACTCGGAAAATGGGCCAAAGGCGGAAAGATCCAACCTGAATTTTATTATGCACTCGTCACCATGC
>DATHGW010000355.1:0-4468 GCA_035317445.1 Puia sp. | reverse complement strand
TTTTGTCTTCTGCAGAAAAAGAATCTGGCAAAAGGCTGATGGGACCATAAAACAAACTTTTGGTCACAGTATCCGTGACCATGGCATGCATCTGGTCGATCATTTTTACAACGAGCGCTTTGGGCAAAACGTAATGAGCTGCAATGCCTTTCCGGAAATAAACGATGGCACTGTCGGTCCAGGGACTGAAAGCGGAAGCTCTTTTGAGCCAGCGTTCATAATCATTGATTGTCTTGAAAGGTTGGATACCCGTGCCCGAGCCCATCTGGCCAAGGATCAGGGGTAAACCCGAAAACTGGTTGAACGGAGTGAGGTTGACCGCAGGAAAAAGTATAGTGTTGCCAACGCTATGAAAGCTGAGCCCTTCCAGGCTGATCTCCATTTCTCTTTTGAAGATATCGTAGCTCAAGCCATCCTTACTGTTCAATTCATCCCGCCCGATGGCATTGAGCGCGTTGAGGTTCCTGCTAAAAAAAGATTTCACACTGTCCTGAAAGCTGTCGGTAAATTCGATGGGTAGCAGGTCATTATAACGGTTATCTCCACTCTGAACGGCTTCCAGGGGGAAAAATTTTATCCGCTCTTCGTAGTAATCGTCCAGTAGCTTCGCGAAGGGCTTATTATCCGCAATGGTCTCGTGGCTTGCCCTCAAACGACAAGAGCTAAAACAAAGAATGATGCACGCGTAAAACAGGAACACTTTCATTGAAGCAGTAATTTATACATATAAAATATTAATTCAATCCAAGGCTCGTTTTTTGCAGGAGTCCGCCGGGGCCTCGTTTTCAGGGTATCAATAGTAACGAATTTTTCACGTGGACCTAAAAGTATTTTATCTATTTTACTTTTTTTCATAGTTTCGCAGCGCTAATCCCTGACGCTGCTTATTCTCCCTATTAAAATCATCTGTATACCGTGATAGTATTTAATAAAATACAGCGATAACCTGTAATTTATTTTTTACTACTTATCTTTGCGGCCCTGATTTGGTATAGCAATTGCTATAGGCATCTAGGGGTAGCCGATAAACATACATTAAACAACTAAAATCAATCATTTTTAACTCAACTTAAAACAATTCTTATGAAGCTTAGACACATTTTATTTTTCGGTCTTTGTTCAGTAATGCTTTTCTCCTGCGTGAGTACAAAAAAGTTCAAGGCAGCCCAGGCTGCTGCACAAGCACGTTTTGATTCCCTCAGCGCTGAATATGCAAAATTACAAGGCCAGCTGAAGACCTGTAATGATGCCACTGCTGACCTTACCAAACAAAAGGCGGATCTCCAGAGTACTGTTGATGGCCTGAATAAACAACTCACCTTCCTGAAGGAAAATAACACACAGGCTTTGAAGCAATTGGAAGATCTTTCCGTAATCTCCACCTCACAGGCTGAAAGCATCAAGAAATCGCTTGACAATATTGGCGGAAAGGATGCCCAGATCAGGGATATGCAGGCCGCCTTGGCCCGCAAGGATTCACTGAACATGGCTCTGGTCATGAACCTGAAAGGCGCTATGGCTAACGTAGCCGACAGCGATGTGAACATTAAAATCGAAAAAGGCGTTGTTTTCATCGATATCTCCGACAAAATGCTCTTCAAGAGCGGAAGCTATGATATAACAAAAGGCGCAAAGACCATTCTTGGCAAGGTAGCTGACGTGCTGAAAAATCAACCTGATATCGAATTTATGGTTGAGGGACATACCGACAACAAGGTGTTGAGAAATAGTGGAGGTATGATCGACAACTGGGATTTGAGCGTTAAACGTGCTACTTCCGTTGTGCGGTTACTGCAGAAGAAATACGGAATCAACCCTTCACATATCACCGCTGCAGGTCGTAGTGAATATGTTCCTGTTACTGCAAATGATACCAAAGAAGGCCGTGCAGCCAATCGCCGCACGAGGATCGTTATCCTTCCACAACTTGATCAATTCTTTACTTTGTTAGAAAGAAAGTCTTAAGCTCATTACGCATAGATATTAAAAAGAAACCATCCTTTAACCGGTACTTAAATCCCGGGTTAAAGGATGGTTTCTTTTTGCTAAAGATCGTCCCCATTATTGTGTAAGTATTTCCCCGTATATTCTTCCTGCTAGCCACTCGCCTCAATACCCCCTTACATTCTTCCCTTCCATATAATTGATAAAGGCCTTATTAACCACCCGGTTCCCTCCGGGCGTTGGATAGTTACCGGTGAAATACCAGTCGCCGGTATTGGTGGGACAAGCCAGGTGAAGCGATTCAATGGTTTGATAAATCACCTGCACGGGGGTTTTGACTTCGGGAGGAGTAATCAGCTGCGCGATCTTGTCAGAAATTTCTTCTGTACTGAATGGCTTATACACCTGGCGTACCATATTTTCTGTGTGCAACTGGCCGGTGCGGCTTAGTTCCTTACAGGCGTTGTACAATTCCTGCAGGCAATGTTCTTTACCATGGTCTTTCATCAGTTCGATGGCCGCCCTGAAAGCGACAAAATCTCCCAGCTTGCTCATGTCGATCCCATAACAATCGGGATAGCGGATCTGGGGAGCTGAAGACACCACGATAATTTTTTTTGGTTCCAACCTGGCCAGCATGCGCACAATACTTTCCCGAAGGGTTGTACCGCGCACAATGGAATCGTCGATCACAACCAGAGTATCTGCGCCTTTTTGAACAGTGCCATAGGTAATATCATATACGTGCTGCACCATTTCATTCCGGCCCACATCCGCCGTGATGAAGGTCCGCATCTTCACATCTTTAATGGCTATTTTCTCGATCCTGATTTTTCGGTTGATCATGGTCGATAGCTTCTCTTCCGTCACGTCTGTGCCCCAGGACAGGATTCGCTGGATAACCACCTGTTTCAGGTAGTCGTCCATACCCTTCCACAGCCCATAAAAGGCCACTTCTGCGGTATTCGGGATAAAGGAGAAGATAGTATTTTTCAGGTCATGGTTAATGGCGGTCAGGATCTGTTCACTCAGGTTATAACCCAACGCGATGCGCTCCCTGTATATTTTTTCATCACTGCCCCTGGAAAAATAAATTCTTTCAAAACTACAGGCTCTTCTTTCTCTGGGTTCCAATATTTTTTCAATGGAAACGCTGCCGTCGGCTTTTGCAATCAGACCCATGCCCGGCATGAGTTCTAAAACTTCATTTTCTCCCACATTAAATACCGTACGGATAGCTGAGCGCTCCGAAGCAGCCACGATCAATTCGTCGTTGATATAATAATAAGCCGGCCTGATACCGTTGGCATCCCGGAATACAAAGGCGTCGCCATTGCCAACCATGCCGCCGACGGTAAACCCTCCGTCAAACAATGGAACAGCCTTCCTAAGGATGCCGGTGATATCGGGATCTGCAGGAGATGCTTCATCCTCTTTCATAAGGAAATGATGGATCACTTCCATCATCGCGGCGAGATCACTTTGCTTTTGAAATTCTCCCGGTTCAATATTGACGAGTGCAAATAATTCATCGGTATTGACGAGGTTAAAATTTCCTGCAAGCGCCAGGTTGCGTGAGGGGATAGTATGTCTTTTTATGAAGGGATGACAAAACTCAAGATTATTCTTTCCCTGTGTACCATAGCGCAGGTGACCCAATAACAATTCACCCAGGTATGGGATATGCCCCTTCATGAGGCCTGGATGTTTGGCGATGTCTGGCTGGTATTTTTCCAGTTCCTGGAGGTCGGTATGTATCCTGGAGAAAATATCTACGATTGGCTGGTTGGCATTGCTGCGGATACGGTGAAGAAAGGGATAACCGGGTTCAACGTCTAGTTTTACTGCTGCTACTCCCGCCCCATCCTGGCCGCGGTTATGTTGTTTTTCCATCAGCAGGTAGAGCTTATTCAAGCCATACAATACCGTACCATATTGTTGTAAATAGTAGGAGAACGGTTTTCGGAGCCTGATGAATGCCAAACCGCATTCATGTTTGATGTCATCGCTCATGGAGAAAAATGAAGCGCAAAGGTAAGGCTAATTTTTTATATCAAATATAGGTAGCCTTGGTATTGATGAAATTGACCAGGGAGGCCGAATTTTTGAGCTTTAATTTTTTCAGAATATTGTGCCTGTGCACTTCTACGGTCTTCAGGGAAATATTGAGGTTGATCGCGATGTCTTTCGAAGACTTACCTACCTTGATCAGGTTGATGATCTGAATCTCTCTTTCGGTAAGCATATTGATGTTGGGTGTCACATTATCCTTTTCTTCCAGAAGCTGGTCCGAAATAATATTCCGGATCTCCTCGCAAATATATTTCTTGCCATCATGGACTTCAAGAATGGCACAGATCATTTCCTCCTTGGATGAATTCTTGGTTACATAACCCCTTGCGCCAATCTGTAACATTTTCTTGGCATAGGCTGGCTGAGAATGCATGGAAACTCCAATGATCCTGGCTCCGGGCATAGCCTTCCGAATTTGTTGTGTGGCGTCCAAGCCCGACATGGGCGACAT
>DATHGW010000354.1:0-2968 GCA_035317445.1 Puia sp. | reverse complement strand
CATAAGAATAAATATACAAGAAAAAAAATAAGAAATAAGGAATGAGAAATAAGGAATGAGAAATAAGGAATAAGAAAGTCGGGAGTCAGGCAACAAGGCCTGTCATTCCGAGCGAAGCGAGGAATCAGCACTTAAGGCAATTCGCTGAGTGATTGATTTCTCGCTTCGCTCGAAATGACAATGCCATCTGCACTGACTTCCGACTTTCTTATTCCTTATTTCTTCACCTGTATAATCCTAAATCTATTCAGCACTCTAATGATCGGATAAGTGGGATCGAACTCAAACCATTTTTTTGCAAAATTGATGCTATTGGGGCTCTTGTGGTGATTGTTCTGAATCAGTTCGCCCATCAAAAGGAAATCCATGGGCAGGGTGTTTTTGCTGTGGTCATCATTGTTGAAATTGGAATACCCGTATTTGTGTCCGCACCAATTGACCAGCGCGCCATGAATGGGACTCATAAAAAAATGAATGGGCAATAACAGGAACATCCACCAGGCCGTAGCGAAATAACAATAGAATAAAACGTATGCGGCGCAAAACAGTAACCTCACGGTCCAGGAATTACTCACTTTATCCATGAATTTCCACTCCGGGTAGTTGCCGCGAAAGGCTTTTTCGGGTTCCAGGTTATATTTGGCGTAATTAAGATAAATTTCTTTGGTCTTCATGGTCATGTGCCACACGTCTTTAAAGAAATGCGGCGAATGAGGATCTTTTTCCGTATCACTGAACGCATGATGCATGCGATGCATGATCGCATAAGCGCGCGGATTCAAAAAGGAGCTACCCTGTGCCAGAATGGTAAATCCATAAAAAAAACGCTCCCAAAATTTATTCATGCTAAACATCTTGTGCGAAGCGTAACGATGTAAGAAAAAAGTCTGACAGAAAAGGGAGAGAAACCAGTGCGCTAAAAAAAATATAAGGATAGCCATAGGGCGGGTCTTTTTGTGGAAAGTTTGAAAATGCAAAATTAACGCAAATAACTGTGAAAATGACCTTAAAGCAAATCTTTAACGTAGTGGGCAAATTATTGCGCAATTGATAAACTAATTCACGACATGTACGGGGTTTTTTTGCAAAAAAGAATTGATGTTATCAGCGGTGATGGTCAGGATCCTTTGTCTTGCCTCCCTGCTCATCCAGGCGTTGTGTGGAGTAATGATGCAATTCTTCGCAGATAACAATGGATTGTCTGACTGTGGAGGTTCGGCAGAAAGCACGTCCAGTGCGGCGCCTGCAATCAATCCATTGTTCAGTGCATCGGCGAGATCCTGTTCTGCGATCAACTGTCCTCTTGCTGTGTTGATCAGAAAAGCGGAGCGTTTCATTTTTTGAATCAGTTCCCTGTTGACGAATGCCAGGTTGTCTGGCTGCAAAGGACAATGCAGCGAGACGACATCGCTTTTGGAAAACAATGTTTCCAATGGGCAGTATTCCGCGAGGGTCGTTTCCTTTCTCGTCCTGCTATAATAACAGATCTCCATGCCCAGTCCCTTTGCAATCCCTGCGGTCCGCATACCGATATGTCCAAAACCCACGATACCAAGTGTTTTTCCTTCCAATTCAATCAGCGCCGTTTTGGCATAGGACCAGTCCTTCGATCGCACCCATTCTCCCGCCAATACCGAGTCCCAGTGTTTTCCGGCCTGGTTTGTCAGTTCAAGCAGGAGCGCGATGGTATGTTGCGCAACAGAGGCGGTTCCATAGGCCGGCACATTGCATACGATGATATTTTTTTCTCTTGCCGCAACGGTATCGACCACATTATAACCCGTCGCCATCACGCCGATCATTCGTAATGCGGGTAATTTTTCCAGGTTCTCCCGGTTCAACGGAACCTTGTTGCAGAGGATGATCCCGGCTTCATGACATCTTTCCAGAAGCAGCTCCGGCGGCGTTCTTTCATAAACGCTGAGTTCGCCAAAAGCAGCAATGCTTTCCCAGCCCAGGTCGCCAGGGTTTACAGTATAGCCGTCTGTTACAACGATTTTCATGGTTGGATGGATTTAATTTTGTCTATTAACTTTCTCATTCCTTATTCCTCATTTCTTATTTCTTATTTACATTTGCCCTCCGATGAAAACAGTTTTCTTACAAAAGGTAGCGGAAAAATTAAATTTCTCCATAAAGCAGGTCGCGAATATCGACCAGATGCAAAGCGAAGGCGCCACGATCCCTTTCATGTCACGATACCGAAAGGAAGCCACCGGTAATATGGATGAGGTGCAGATTGGCGATGTGGTTGAGCAAATCAAATATTTTACCGAGCTGGATAAACGAAAGGAAACGGTGCTGAAGACCATCGAGGCCTCCGGAAAATTAACACCTGCCTTGCAGGACCGGATCGAGCGATGTTTTGATGCCACGGAGCTGGAAGACCTTTATCTACCCTACAAGCCTAAACGAAAAACCAGATCTAGTGTGGCGCTGGAAAAGGGCCTTGAACCATTGGCGGCATCGTTATTCGCCCAGGCTCCGGGCAACCCCGAAGCAGAGGCGGCGGCGTTTTTGAATGAGCAGGTAAAGGACATCCGGGAGGCGCTGGATGGCGCTGCGGATATTATTGCGGAATGGATCTCGGAAAACGAACAGGCGAGAAATACCGTACGCAGGTTGTTCAATGACTCCGCCTTATTGGTTTCCCGGCTGCTGCCGGCAAAGAAAAACGAGGAAGCCGCGAGAAAGTATCTCGACTATTTTGAATTCAGTGAGCGGTTATCGCAAAGTCCTTCTCATCGGTTACTGGCCATCCGCCGTGGCGAAAAAGAAGGGTTTCTTTCCATGGATATTTCGATCGAAAAAGAAAAAGCGCTGGAGGCGCTCGGAAGGATTTTTATCGTTGCTTCGAATGAAAAAAGCGCGCGTGTAAAAATGGCCATGGAGGATGGATACGACCGCCTGCTGAAACCATCCATTGAAACGGAGTTCAGGGTGCTCAGCAAAAACAAGGCCGATGAAG
>DATHGW010000353.1:0-4691 GCA_035317445.1 Puia sp. | reverse complement strand
AGTATTGTTGCATATTTCCACCCTAATGCCTTTTTCCAAAGAAAATGATGCGAATGATGATGACGAGCAGGCCGATCAGAAACATGAAAATGGATATGCGGTTGATGCCGTGCATGTATTTCATCCATTTGCTATGAGGGGCATTGGGGTCGCGCTTTTTGATGTAAAGGTATTCGGCGACTTGCCGTAAAATTCCCATGATATTTGGTTTCGATGCAAAGATAATGAAGCAAAAACTTCTATATTTGCACTCCTTTATGGGGAATTAGCTCAGCTGGCTAGAGCGCTTGCATGGCATGCAAGAGGTCGTCGGTTCGACTCCGATATTCTCCACAAAATTAATCAAGGTTATGGGCTTACTATCGTAAGCCCATTTCTATTATGAGTGGATGTGTTGCCTTTTTTGCCCACACTTCACATAAAAAGACACCAAAAATCCCCGGAGGTCCTATACCCGTGCGGAACTAGTATTCTGGTCCGTAGAATCGTAAATATTGAGTCACCTTCAACATCTCAGTAACTCAAATCAAAATTTTCATTATTTAATTTTTCTTCAATGATCTTGATCTCTTTGATCAGGAGATTGATACGATATACGGCATTATCATTGATCAGCCGATCCGGATGATCGGCAAGTGCGGTAGTATACTCTTTCGTCAATTTGCCCAAAACATCAATAAGCTCTTGATATTGCAGGCTTTCTAAATCTTCTGAGGAAAACATAATGGGCTAAATCTATTTCAGGCAACATACAAACTGAAAGTAATTTTACTATTGCAAAAATTATTCCATTTTAAATTTTTTGGTATACACGCTGTAGAATTAATTCTACAAAGATTAAAAATCCTAAACAGTGTCGTACTTACGGTGACCACTATACGAAAAATTGAATTAGCCTAAAATCAGATAATCAAATTAAAGCTTACGACAAACCGGCACCAACTGCGTGAACAGGCGCTCTATTTATAAATTGTCCGTTCTTCAGCATTTGCTCAATATTAAAGCCGAGATTTACCAGCCGTTTTAAAATCCCATTATTTATTACCTATACCCCAAAAAAAATTAACGGAAGCCATGAAGGTTTTTCTTTGCTGTATCATTTCCGCATGTTTAGCACCGGTATGGGCTTCAGGGCAGGAAAACTATGAAATCCAAGTCTACGGCTCTCAAACAGTAGCAAAGGGTAATACCATGGTGGAATTGCATAGCAATTTTACATTTGCCGGCACAACGGCGACCGAAAACGGGGTGCTGCCTACCCATCATGTATTTCACGAAACAATTGAGATTACCCATGGCTGGAACTCCTGGTTCGAAACGGGTGTCTATTTTTTTAATACCATCGGAAGTGACCACCGAACCAGCTATGTAGGAAGCCATATCAGGCCCAGGGTAATGGTTCCCTCTGCCTGGAAATGGCCGGTTGGCGTGAGTTTGTCTTTGGAAGCTGGCTACCAGAAAAGAGAATATGATGAGGATGACTGGTCGCTGGAAATCAGACCCATCATAGATAAACAACTGGGAAAGATATATCTCTCGTTCAATCCAACTTTTGACAAATCTTTTCATGGATTGAACAAGAATCTTGGCTATATATTTTCTCCGAATTTTAAATGCTCTTATGATATAACCAAAGTCATCGCAGCAGGGTTTGAGTATTATGGGTCTTTAGGTCCGCTGAATAATATTGAACCTCGTCAAAACCAGCAGCACCAATTGTTTGCAGCCGTTGACCTGGACTGGTCACCGGATTGGGAGTTGAATTTCGGTTATGGTTGGGGGTTTACTTCCAGTACAGATAATGCAATATTCAAAGTGATTTTAGGGTATAGGTTTCATTAAACAAAAGAATAATATATGATCAGAAAAATTTTGATTGTCCTTTTGCTTGTATTCATTGTCATTCAGTTTATCAGACCTGCCCGGAATAACGGACCCGTGACAACAAAAAATGATATCAGCCATTATGTTCATGTTCCTGATACAGTTCTCCATGTGTTGCAACGATCCTGCTATGATTGCCATTCGAATCATACCGACTACCCCTGGTATGTAAATGTGAACCCTGTTGGTTTGTGGCTAAGAAGCCATATAAACGACGGAAAACGGGCTATTAATTTCTCAGATCTTTCAAGTTTTGATAAACGCAAACTGGATCATCGCCTGAGCGATATCGCCGAACAGGTAGAGAAAAAGGAAATGCCCTTGTCAACCTATACCTTTATCCATCGCTACGCAAGATTGAGCGAAGGTCAGATCCACCTCATAAAAGACTGGACCGATGCTGCAAGAAAAGAAGTCGGATACCAAAAATGAAAAAGTCTCGTCTAGCCTGAGGCGAGACAAGACTTTTTCATTTTAATAAGACAAATTCAATGAAAGCCTACCAATCCATAATCTATTGATTAATCCTTATCGGGATGGTTACCAACTGTGGATTTTTGACATCGAATTCGGGGTTCAACAACCAGTTGTACAACTGAACGCCACTATACTGTAGCCAGTTTTGCGCTGGCTTTGGCGTTGCTTCGAAATAATCAGCGTGTTGAATCTTTACACGCATCAGCACGGCTTCTTTGTTTTTAACACGCTGCATGATTTCAGGAGAAAGCGCATCGGTTATCTGTGTTTCGTCGGACACAATGGCTGCCGTTCCCTTGATCTTCAAATAAAAGTCTTTTCCCTTTCTGAAGAAATCCAGCTTGGCAGGAAATTCCTGGTCGAACTGGTGCACACACTGAGCGGGACGAGGAACCACAAACCAGATCTGTGCTTTATCGTCTGTTACTTCAGCACTAATGACATGAGTCGGCATTTTTAAGATAGAATCGCTTTCAGCAAAGAACAATGCACTTTGCAGTTCCTGTATCTTCTTTTTTAGAAAAGGTATTGTCAGTTCTGTTGTCATAGCTTTGTTGATTTGGATGGGTTAATCCAACACCCATACCAATTCATAACTATATGATTATAAATATAATACAGAGGTTTTGAGACCAATTTTTTTCCGAATATGGGACTATTTTTCCAAAGAAAAAAGAGCTAATCTGCAGGCAGAAAGCTTCCCAAAAAGGGATCGTTATAATCAGCGATAAAATGAAGAATATTCGGGTAAAGGGAGAACTCTTCTGCAGTATGCATGGTAGTTAGTACAATGCAGGACATGGATGCACGAAAAGCTGCTTCTGCTCCTTTTGGAGCATCTTCAAAAACAACACAGTCCCCGGGCGCAGTACCCAGAAGAGCAGCCGCCCTGGTATAGGTTTCCGGGTTGGGCTTGCTCAGTTTTACATCATCGGCACTGACGATGGCCTTAAAATAATGGCGGATATGGAGATTGTCGAGCACAAAATCGATGTTAAAAGGAATTGCTGCAGAACCAATGGCCATCAGTATGCCTGCATCTGATGATTTTTGCAGAAACCAGGACAAGCCGGGCACCAATGCAAGATGTGTCTTGTAAACAGCCTGGTATGCTTTTTCCTTTTCGATAGATAACCTGTCCATCTCCTGTATGGTAAAATGATTTTCTCCAAATATGCGTGTGAGCACTTCTGAATTCTTGCCATACATCTGTTGTTTGACCTCATCCCTGGTCATCCCGGCATTCAATTGTGTATTCAACAATTCAAGCCAGCCATCAATATGATAATTCATATCATTTATCATGGTTCCATTGAGGTCGAACAGGAAAGCTTTGGGTTGTTTCAACATGTCATTGTTTTAGTACAGACCGGAAAACACTAAAATAAAAAAACCAATTGAAGAGGCTCCTGCGCAATTCAATTAGTTTTTTTGAAGTAGTCAATGGATCTATTCCTTAACCAGTTTCACTGTTTGATTCGTATGTTTTCCTTTGATATTAAGTATATACAATCCTGCAGAAGCCCCCGTCGGGACAATGTTGATGAAATTGTCTCCGGCCTGTGCATGAAAGAATTGCTGAGAATAGGTTCTCCCGAGCATATCTGTAAGCGTTAGACTAAGATTGTCCACTGCCGTGCTATTTAATTTAATCCTGATCTGGTCATTGAATGGATTATTGTATACAACCAATGCAGCAGTCTTGCCATCCAACGATACGGTTGCTGTCTTGCTGTATTTAAACTTTGCGTCGCGGTCTACTATCTTCAGGCGGTAATAATTCAAGGCATTCAAAGGCGCAGGATCAATAAAAGTATAGTCAACATTTCCGGAAGAATTTCCTTTGGCCAGGACTTTCCCTATCGATTGCCAGTCGCTCCCATCGGCGCTGCGTTCCACCGAAAAATAGTCCGAGTTGATCTCTTCCGCAGTTGCCCATGAAACTTTTACTGTTTTATTGGCGGTTAATGAAGCATCAAATTGGGCAACGGTAACAGGAAGCACGGCGGCCTGGATAAAATTCCAGCAAACGCCCGGGCTAATGGCACCAGGAGGTAAAGCAACATCCTGCATGTCAGCCGGGCCCCATATAAAACCGGGATTACAAAAATCAGTAGGCATCCCAAAATCACAATTGATATTATACTTCAATTCAAATGCAGCACCGGGAGCTGGATTGAACGGCGGTGTTAATGGGCCGCCAATCCCTGTATTGGTTAATACGGCATCAAATTGCGAGGATGCAGTAACCGGGTTGTCTCCGGAAGTGATATAATAAAGTCCTGCCGCATCAAAATTACCATTGTCAATGGTTCCAGTTGATGGATGAG
>DATHGW010000352.1:0-2321 GCA_035317445.1 Puia sp. | reverse complement strand
AAGAAAATATCGATGATTATAAGGGCCTCTATCAAACCAATCCATTGTTGAGTTGGGTCATGGCCCTGGCTTTGTTTTCATTGGCCGGTGTTCCGCCGACAGCGGGATTCTTTGGAAAATTATTCCTGTTGACGGCGGGAGCTGCAAGGGGAAACTATTGGTTCATCAGCATCGCGGCGCTCAATATGATTGTTTCCTTGTATTATTATCTGCGGATCGTGAGGTCTATGTTCATGGATAAAAATGAGCAGCCTATTGAAAAAATAAAAGCCGGTCGCGCATCAATATTTGCGTTGACCATTTGTTCCGCCGGTATCGTGCTGCTGGGCCTTTTTAGCTGGGTCTATGAATTTATTAATGAATTGACGTGAAAAATGTAAAGTATAAAAATTCCCATGGCCATCAATCAAAATCATTTATTCGAAGAGCTGGAGGGTGTTAAATGCGGCATTGTCGAAAAGAATGTGGCGCCGGAACGGGTGAAGTTTTTGAAGCGGCTGCTTGAATACAATCATTTTACCGTCGTTGCGGTTCCTTCCCCGCCGCCAAAGCAAGTGACCCCTTCCATCCCTGATGCTGAGGGAGAGCCGGTTCCTGTTCTTCCTCCTGCGCCTGAAACATTTACCATAGGCGTTACCGACATCACTTTTAATCCCATCAACGCCATTTTCGGGCGGCTGCTGCATACACCTGATGGCCATGTGGTAACGCTGGCGTATTGGCAACAGAAGGAGCGGGTTTCACACGATGATATTCCTTATTTTGATGATAAGGGGGACGTTGGGCTCTAGAACTCAATAGGCCATTGAGTTTTGGGAACTTCAATAGGTTTAAAATTCATTTCAAACTTTAGAGCCTTTTTTTTACTTTTGCACCCCATTGCTGAGATAGCTCATGTGGTTGGCGCGTTGGATTCATATCCGCCTGAGGCGGACTCGGGTTCAGGGAAGAATAAAAAATTTAGGCGGGATAGCTCAGGTGGTTAGAGCGTTGGATTCATAACCCAAAGGTCTCGGGTTCAACTCCCGATCCCGCTACAAATTAACTTGTAATGTCGTACATGCCTGTAGAATCCAGATTCTATGGGCTTTTTTTATTTAAGACTTCCATAGTTTTTAAATTTTATTTTCTCGGGTAATGACAAAGGTAATGCCATACTGCGGGAGTTTTTGCATATCGCTTGTTTCGGCCAGCAGGTTATGTGTATTGCTAATTGCAATTTCTTTCCGGTAATGTTCAATGCGAGCTAATACAACTATTTCCCTGATCCGACCCTGTAAGTTGTGGTAACGGACCCCGTACCGATAGCAAATAGAAGAAACTAGTTTGTGAGAAAGTAGATACAGAGCCTTTTGACTTCCTCTTTCGTTGTTACGACAACCAACCAGGATTTTTTCGATACGATTTTCCACGCTCCGTTAAATCTTTTTCTTGCGCGAAATTAGGTAATGAAATCGCGTTAAAACCGCCATCTTCCCAACGGTAATCTCTGTTTTTTTGTCGGTTTTGAATTGAGCCTCATTGTAAACCATGGCATAAGGAATGGCGTCAAATTCTTCGATTTTTACTTGTGCCAGATGGTAGTTCCAGACATAATTAATTCGTCTCTCGTAATATATATTTTTTGATTAAGTCCAGCATTAGTCCAGTAAATCCTGGACTAATGCTGGACTTGATCAAAATAAAGTATCTACAAAACAAGAATCCGGTATGAACGAACCGACCAGCACTATCCTGGGCGTTGTGGATATCGTTACACAGGAGGGGGAGTTCGTTCAGGCAGAAACTTTGCGAGGGAAAATGGACAATCATCAAAGGCGTGAAATCGAACCCTGATGCGGAAGTCTACCAGTTGGCGATTGACAGACCAGGGGGCCTATTTCTATTTTCTGAAAGGGGACGAAAACGTTCTTTTTGTATTAGATGAAAAGAAACAACTCAGGGTTGGCAATGAAGATTTTAGTTATACACTCAACAGGGTTGAATTGGTGGCGAAATAAATGAAAACCTCCAACGGAATGGAGGTAATTGAATTATTGCAAACTTAGCCCCCCGATTTTTGTCTGATCAGTTTTGCATTATTTACATACCAAATGTTGTCTTTTTCAAATGCTCCATTTGCTTTTTGTTTGGTGTAAATAACGTTTTCATTCTTGACTAGCATTTTTACCTGCCTTATCTGTCCGTCTAGGTAGTAATTTGAATAAACATTCAATGTAAATTGATTTGAATTGGGGTTTTTAATGATAAATTCCTTCATTCCCTGAAGCTCATAACATCCAATGAAAATCTTATTTGTATTTTCAGCAGGTTTATGAACA
>DATHGW010000351.1:0-2836 GCA_035317445.1 Puia sp. | reverse complement strand
GTTTCCCGGATCCTGAATATTATCCAATACCAGGCTAACCCTGTTCTGTAAAACCAGGCTTGCTGTTATTGGCTTTTTGAATATGCCCAGCAATTGATTGGGCGTTGACAAACCGGATATGCGTTTGAGATAGGATTCCTCTATTTCAATAAGCTGGCCAGGCGATAGGGAAGCGAGTACCCTGGGATTTGCATTCATCCATTCCCGGGTGGCAAAAAGATTTACCAGGCTTGTTCGGGGAGATTGCAACAATTCATTAACAATTTTCGGTCCCTCAGCAATAAAGACAGCTTCTTCATCCCGGAATTTTTTCTGCCCTAAACTTTGAATATATTTGACCTGCGATTTTAAAAGCATTGATTTTTCATTTACCTTATGCTCCAACGCCGGCAAGTTACAGCATCTTTATCCAACCCTACAGTTGCGCTGATGATGATATTGCTGGCCATGAGTTTTTCCTGCATTGCCCCTAAAAAAAACGGATACCCTTCCGGCAAACCTTTTGTTTATAAAACCACGATAAAGTTAGAAGGGAAGATCCCCAATGACCAAAAACAGGAATTAATTAACCGGTTGCAGGATCAGCTGGATGATAGCCTGCGGGTGAGAACCGTCACGTCAGCGAGATGGGCTCCTCCCTTTATCTACAAGAAATTGGTCAATCCGCCGGTTTTTGATTCATTAAACCTGAGCCGCTCGATTGTTTTCATGAATGGGCTGCTTTTATCCATGGGCTATTCAACACCAGTCATCCAGGATTCCATTCGGATCGACACCGTCAAAAAAGATCAATACCGTACCAACATCATATTTTCTGTTTCTCCCGGAAAGCGATTGACGTTCGATTCGATCAGCTTTGACCTGCAAACGCCGGCCCTGCAGGCAATGGCCATCCAATCGAAAAGTCAATCCTGGCTGAAAAAAGGAAATCCTTATTCCAAACAAATACTTTCCACGGAAATACAGCGACTGGTTGATACTTTTCGCAACAATGGGTATTACAAGTTTTCCAAAGAAGACCTTTATATGGAACAGGATACGGTGATCGCCGGTTTGATCGATCCAACCCTGGATCCTTTTCAACAGGCGGATCTGTTGGAGCAATTGAAGCGGAAAAGAGAAGTTCCGACAGTCAATATTGTTGTAAAACAAAGACCGGTCAGGGATTCCAGCCACCTCACGAAATATTATATTGGTAAAGTGACGGCATTCCCCGATTTGCCGCTGGTGGAGGACTCGACAACCAATTTACGACAAGACACAACGTCCATCAGACGAATCACGCTGATCACCCGTTCAAAAAAATTTAATCTGCCTTTTGTTGCCAACAATATTTTCCTGCGGCCCGACAGGATGTACAAACAGGAAAATTATTACCGGACTTTCAACCGGTTCAACCAGCTTTCGGCATGGCAATACATCAATATTGACTTCGACGATTCCAATATTTCCGATACGCTGCTTGATATTACGCTGCGAATGTATCCGGCCAAAAAACAAAACGTCAATGTGGCCCTGGAAGCAGCCAGGAATACGAATGATATTGTTACCGCTACCAACCTCTTTGGCGTCGGAGTAAACCTGGGGTTGCAAAATCGCAATGCCTACAAACAGTCCGTTCGAACAACGACCAACCTGCGGGGTGGTGTGGAACTGGGAAAAGATTTTATTCAAACTGTTCAAGCCAGCATTTCCCATTCTATCTTTTTGCCGCGACTGATCGTACCATTTAACCTCAACCGCGAAGGCAGGTTGAAAAATGTTCAAACCGTTTTAAATGTCAATGCGTCGTATATCGACCGCCGTGATTTTTATACCCTGAAATCGATCAATGGTTCATGGGGTTATCAATGGACCAGGAACAACAGGACCTATATCTACCGTCCGCTCAATATTGAATATTCTATTCTGGGGCAGACAGACAGCCTGAAAAAGATCCTGGCCTCGAACCCTGCATTGAGGCTGGCTTTTCGTACAGGCCTGGTCGTTGGACAACAATTTGCCTATTCTTCTATGAGGGCCAGAAATAACAAATCAAACCGGTTCCGGTTCAGCCTGGAGGAAAGCGGTGCCACACTCGGATTCATCACTGCCCTCGACAAGGGAGATTTGCTTCGTTTCGTGAAAGGCGATGTCGAATTCGTGCACAATATTGATTATGGCAAAACACAACTGGTGATGCGTGGGTATGCGGGCATGGGCTTCGCCTATGGCCGCCAGGGTGATGGTTACGAAAAGACCCTGCCATTTTACAAAGCCTATTTTGCAGGAGGTCCCAACAGCATGCGGGCCTGGCAGGTGCGGCAACTCGGGCTGGGTTCTTCGAAATTTTATTCCGACACGCCCTATGCGGGTCTTGACCGGTTTGGAGACATTCAACTGGAAGGCAACGTGGAATACCGGTTTCCTCTCGGAACGGTTTTCGGCATCAAGCTGAAAAGTGCGTTTTATACCGATATCGGAAATATCTGGAACTGGAACCCGATTGACAATTCGGTAAAAGCACAGGGAAGTGATTTTAATTTAGGCCGGTTTTACAAGGAACTCGCCGTGGGCGCCGGCACCGGACTGCGTCTTGATTTCAGTTATTTTCTTATCCGGCTGGACTGGGCGTACAAACTCAAGGACCCCCAGCGAAACGAGTTTAGCGAAAAATGGTTTTATAACCTGAGTCTGGGCAGCGGCCAGTTCCAGTTGGGGATCAATTATCCATTCTGATCTTCTTTCTGCGCAAGGATCAGCTTTTCTACTGCTTCAATATTCAACGCCTGTTCCAGACGAAAGGGCCCGATCCTCGTTCTGCATAAACTGCTGAGGAAGGCTCCGCAACCCAGCG
>DATHGW010000350.1:0-6057 GCA_035317445.1 Puia sp. | reverse complement strand
CCACTTTTCTTACGCCGATCTCACGGGCACGCAGAGCCGAACGGGCAGTGGAGAGATTCATATAATTGATACAGGCGATCAGCAGGATGAATAAGGCAATAGCCCCGAATATATAGACCCGGTTGATGTCGCCATTCGGCTCGGCCTCATCATCGAGATGAGACCTTAAGTGAATATCCGTTAATTTTTGGAGGTATAATTTGGTGGTGGCGGAAGCCTTTACCGTACGGGGCGCTCCGGGAAAGAACATGTATTTGTCCAGGAATGCAGGGAACTTTGATTCCAATTGAACTGCAGGATAGTTCTTTGGAAACAACAGGTAAGTATAAAACGAATTATTGCCCCAGTTGGTTTCCAGGTTTCTCTTGCCATAGACCGCAGAATCATTCAGCGTGTTGAAGGATAGTAATATTTCCGGGTGAAAATGGGCATTGTGAGGAAAGGGTTTGAACAAGCCGGTAACCTTGTAATAGCTCTGGTTATCCACCCTGATCATCTTGTTGATGGGATCTTCATGACCAAAATATTTCCTGGCCGCTTCTTCGGTCATCATAATCGCTCGCTCATCTGTCAATGCCGTTTCCGGGTTTCCTTTTATAACGGGCACCGTAAAAAAATGGAAGAAGTTTTTATCAGCAAAAAAGACCTGTTTTTCATTGAACAATTTATCCTCATACCGCAGTGCCGTTGTTCCCGTGAACAGGACGCGGGTTTGACTTTGAATGTCAGGAAATTCATGCTGGAGCAATGGCCCGAAGGGGGGAGCCACTGAACTCAGGTGAAGGTTCTCAGCGCCATTGACTGTATTGAAGCTCCTCGTCACCCGGTAGATCTGTGACGCCTTTTCGTTGAACCGGTCATAGCTGAGTTCATTGATGATATAGGTTGTGATCAGTAAGCAACAGGTCAGTCCCACCGTCAATCCAAAAAGATTGATGAAGGAGATGAACTTATACTTCATCAGATTTCGAAAAGCGATCTTGAAATAATTCCTTATCATAAAGCAGAATTTACAAGATTTCAAAATACATAGAATAAACAGCGAAGCACTATTCAGTGCGTAGGCTCTTTACCGGGTTCGCGAATGCTGCTTTGAGCGCCTGAAAACTCACCGTCAACAGCGCGATAAGCACCGAAAGGGCTCCACCTACCAGGAATATCCACCAGTTCATGTCGATGCGGAAAATGTAATCCTGCAGCCACTGATGCATAAAATACCAGGCAATGGGCGATGCGATAACAAATGCAATTCCAATCAGTAGCACAAATTCCTTTGAAAACAGGTACACGATACTTCCTGCAGAAGCGCCCAGCACCTTGCGGATGCCGACTTCTTTGATCCGTTGAACCGCCATGAAAGAGGCCAGTCCATACAATCCGAGACAACTGAGGAAAATTGCAATCGTCGCAAACATCTTGTAGATCTGTGAGAGCTTATTCTCCTCCTTATAGAAACTGTTGATCTTGGCGTCAAGGAACTCGTATTCAAAAACAAAATCGGGGTATGTTGCGGCCCAGCTTTTTTCAATGGCTTTCATCGTGGAAGGAATATCCTGTGTCGATAATTTAATGCCAGCCAGACTATATTCCCGTTTCATGCTCATCATCAAGACCGGCGCTACCGGAGCGCGGAATGACCTGTCATGGAAATCCTTCAATACACCTACAATAGGGCCTTTTAATTGCTCCCCCAAATTAATGTCTTTGTTCAGCGCATCATGGGGATTGGTGACGCCCAGGCTTTTGAGCAGGGTCTCATTAACGAGAAATTCCCTTGTCGTATCCGAGCGTTCTAAATTTCTCCCTGCCACCAGCGGAAGCTGGTAGGTGGGCAGGTATTCGTTGTCGATAAATTTACTGATCACATAGAAATCGCTCTGCTTTGCTGCATGATCATATTTTAAGTTCGTCCAGTTGTCGTTGTTGTCTTCGACTGGCGTATTCGAAGCGAAAGTAATGCGTTGAATGCCCTTGATATCCGACAGTTGTTTTCTCAGGAAATCCAGTTTGCTGGTACCCGCGCTGTCGCCGGGAAAAGGAATATTCACAACAGCCTCTTTATCGAAACCGAGTGGCTGCGTGGTGAAATAATTCATTTGTTTTACGATGATGAGCGTGCCAATGATCAGCGCCTGCGCAATAACAAACTGCAACACGACCAATCCCTTGCGCAAAGAGAAGCCCTTGGTATTCAACGCAACAAGTCTGCTTTTGAGTGCATTGATGGGATTGAATCCGGAGAGCACAAGGCAAGGATAAAATCCGGCCAACAGCGTGACCAGTACGGCAACAAGCACAAGGAAGAAGATGATGGCGGGATTACTAAACAGGTTGAGTGCAAGAGGGTGTTCCAGCAACCTGCCCACAAAGGGTAGCGCCAGCAGCGCCAGTCCAACGGAAAGTATCAGGGCACTGATCACGATCACGAATGTTTCTGTGAGGAATTGCCGCTGCAATTGCCACCTGTTGCTTCCCAGTACTTTTCGTACGCCCACTTCTTTGGCCCGGTTGACGGCCTGTGCGGTGGCCAAGTTGATGAAGTTTACACAGGCGATCAATAAGATGAATGCGGCAATCAGCCATAAAGCCTTGATGAGTTCCGGACTGATGTTCTTGTTACTGTAATCCCCGGCTCCGGTATCGAAATGGATCTGGCCCAGGGCTTGTATGATATGACTGTCTTTGTTGCCAGGCGATTTTACTTTTTTTACGAATTCCCTCAACTGGCTGTTAAAGGCGGTTGGTGAGACTGAAGCAGGTAAAAGGATAAAGCAACCATAAGAAGTTCCCGTTCCATCCCAATTCGTGGACTTCGAAAACCAGGATGTAAATACAGTTCCATAAGAGATGACTACTTTCAGCTGGAAATCGGTATTGGCTGGTATGGTTGCCAGGATACCGGTAATTTTCAACACTTCGTGATCATTCCATTTAATCGTTTTCCCAATGGCCGATTTCCAATCACCGAAATATTTTTCGGCAATCTCCTTACTTAGTACTGCCGAATTCGGATCTTTTAATGCCGTAGCCGCATTCCCCGCCAGCCAGGGGAAATCGAATATTTCAAAAAAGGAAGGTTCAGTCAGAAAGACACCTTTTTCTTCTTTGAATTTTTTTACGGGTTCTCCTTTTTCATTCAATACCAATAACTGGTCATTGTAATCCGCGAAAACCGTCGCTACTTTTTCCACCTGTTTAAAGCTCGTCTTCAATGCAGCAGGCATGGGCAGTGGTACTCCACGACCATAAAAAATATTGGCGGCATCTGCATGGTGATATTCGGTCAACACCCGGTAAATGCGGTCCTTCTTTGAATGAAAATTGTCGAAACTGAGTTCAAACCGGATAATGATAAATATGATAAGGCAAACGGAGATGCCGACAGCCAGCCCGGAAATATTGATGATGGCATAGTTTTTATTCCTGATCAGGTTCCGGATCGCTGTTTTAAAATGATTTTTTAGCATATAATATCTTTGAACGTTTGAGGTTTCTGGTTGCAATTATTTGAAAGAAAGGGTAATTCTTCCACTTCCTGCGTCTGCGGTGATGGGTATTCCTCCTCCATTTATTTTTCCGTTGACCTGGTGATCTTCTACGGATCCGCTAAAACCCGTCAACGTGCCGGTTCTGATCTTGTCTGCACTTAGTCTGAGGTCAACGCCTTTGTTGGCCGGGATGGAAATGTTGATTTGACCGGATGAATTGTGGATCTTCACATAATCGCGCAATTCTTTTATTTCCACGTCAATATTTCCGCCACTGGTAGAGGTTTCCAGGCTGCAGGACAGTTCACGCAGGGAAACATTTCCCCCGGAAGTATGAGCATAGAGTTCACCATCGACTTTTTTTCCATCTACGCTGCCACCACTGGTTGTGGCGCGGACGTTCCCCTTCAGATTATTCAAGTTCAGCGACCCGCCTGAAGTATTCAATTTGATTTTTCCTGTACAATTTTCAGCGTCAATGCTCCCACCGCTGGTTTCGAGGTCAATATCGTCTTTGCAATCACTTACGTCAATGCTGCCCCCGGAAGTCTGGCCGTTAATCTTTCCACTCACTTTCGTGACAGAAAGACTGCCGCCGCTTGTTCTGAAATCCTGGGTGCCCGAAAGATTATTTAAACTGATGCTGCCGCCACTGGTAGAGAGATCGGTTGAAACATTTTGCGGCACAAAAATTTTAAATGAAACATTGAGTGCTCTTTTCCAATTCGTAAAATTTCTTTTTGCCTGCGACCTTGCCGTGAGTTTACCGCCACTAACGGAAATCGTCAGGTCATAGTCTTCTTTCAGCCTTTGTGCAATTTCATCTTTCGACAGGTCATTGTTTCTGCTGTTATTGGATGTAATGTATACTTCTATCCGGGCTTCCGAAGGATTGACTCCGGCGATGTCGATGCTGCCTCCCTGCGTCCTGGAATCCACTTCTTTAATGGTTTCATTGGCAAAAGTCTTGGTCTGGTAAGGCGTTTTTTCAGACTGCGCCATACCTGTAATGCTCAAAAACCCTGCAGCTAAGATGATGAGATGTTTTTTCATGTTTTATTTTTTAAATTGTATTTACTCAAGTTCATTTTCTAATTTCTTATTCCTGATTTACTCCGTCCTCAGGCTGTATGCCGGGTTAGCCACCGCTGCCCTGATGGCCTGAACACTGATCGTGAGCAGGGCGATCAAAACCGCAACGCTGCCGGCCAGCAGGAAAATCCACCAATGGATTGGGATCCGGTAGGCAAAATCCTGCAGCCACCGGTGCATGAAATACCAGGCAACAGGAGATGCGATGATAAAGGATAGCAAAACAAGTTTCAGAAAATCCACAGACAACAGATTGACAATGCCCGAAACGGAAGCGCCCAAAACCTTGCGTATGCCGATTTCTTTTGTGCGCTGCATGGTGCTGTAAGATGCGAGTCCAAGCAATCCCAAACAAGAAATAAAAATGGCCAGCACGGCAAAATTCAAAAACAGCTTCCCGAATTTTTCTTCACCTGCATATTGTTTGTTGAAGAAATCATCCATAAAAAAATAGCTGAACGGCCTGTTCGGGATCAAGGCCTTCCATTTGTTTTCAATGGCTGCAACAGTCGAGCTGATGTTTCCCGATGCGATTTTAATCGAAACGAGGTTTGACCCGTTTGGTTCAATGCGCATACTCAATGGCTTAATGACTTCCTGTAAAGCGCGGAAATGGAAATCTTTCATTACACCGACGATCTTGCCTTCCCGGCCCCATTGCTTAAAACGTCTGCCCACAGCCTTTTCCGGTGAAGTATAGCCGAACAACTTGACCGCGGCTTCATTGAGCACCATGGCCTGGGTGGTATCTGTTGCGAAATCACGGGAGAAGCCACGACCGGCAACCATCTTTATCTTGAATTGAGTGATATAGTCATAGTCCACAAAATACAGGTCGAGGTTTGCGATTTGCAAATCGCCGCGATTATTTTCAATTTGCGAATAGGCGCCGGGATTGCCGCCACCGGGTACACTGGACGACATCGCGGTTGACCTGACCTGCGGAATGCCGGCCACGCCCTGGCGGAATGCATTTTTGGCCGGGTCTCCCTGCGTGTCGACGACCAACACCTGGTCCTTATTGAAACCCAGGTCCTGGCTTCTCATAAACTGCATTTGCGAGTATACAATGATGGTAGATATGATCAACGCAATGGAAATGCTGAACTGCGCCACGACAAGGCTCTTGCGCAACAGGGTACCTTTCGTGCCCGTTGCAAACCGGCCTTTTAGCACAACGATTGGTTTGAAAGAAGATAATACCAGGGCGGGATATATCCCGGCCAGGAAACCAATGCCCAATGCAGAAACGAAAAGAATGAGCAGATAATTGATATTCTTAAAGATGCCGTAACTGATCGTTTTACCCGCTAGTTGATTGAACGAAGGAAGAAATATCGCCGCCAGGGCCACGGTTAGGACAAAAGCGATCAAACAAAGCATCACCGATTCAGCGATGAACTGCCTTGCCAACTGCATTTTGCCTGCTCCTGCAACTTTTCGGATACCGACTTCTTTCGCGCGTTCCGTAGCGCGG
>DATHGW010000349.1:0-2243 GCA_035317445.1 Puia sp. | reverse complement strand
CCATGAACCTCGACGACCTGCTGTGTACAGGAATTTATGATAACATCCTGTTTTCATCCACGATCGACCGCAATAAAAGGGTTATACCAGGCGAAGTGCTGCGGGCCATCATTGAAGGCACCCAGGAATTTTTCGATGAGTTGAAAACTTTTGGCGTTAACATCCGGTACCTGGGTGGCGAAACGGCGGATGTGGGGGATGTGGTGCGGACGATTGCTGTGAATGGCACGATGACAGCAAGATGGCCGGGTAAGAAACTCATCACAAATGAAAAAATCATGTCGGGAGACCTGATCGTTGGACTGGCGAGCTCCGGTAAGGCTAACTATGAAGCGGAATACAACAGCGGAATCGGCAGCAACGGTCTCACCAGCGCCAGACACGATATTTTGCATAAGACTTATGGCGCGCGCTTTCATGAATCTTACGATACGTTCCTGGATGAACATGTGGTTTATATTGGCCCACATAAGATGCTCGATGAAATAAATATTTCAGCGAACGGGCAGGCCCTTACAACTAATATCGGGAAGTTATTGCTTAGCCCCACACGTACCTATGCGCCCGTGATGAAACGATTGCTGGAAAAGCATTTCGACAAACTTCACGGGGTAATTCATTGCAGCGGCGGGGGCCAGACCAAGTGCATGAAATATTTACCCGGCGATTTTAAGGTCATTAAGGACCATTTATTTGAGCCCCCATTAATTTTTCAACTGATCCAACAGGCTTCGGGTGCAGATAACCGGGAGATGTACCAGGTATTTAATATGGGCCACAGGCTGGAGCTGTTTACCGATGGCCCATCTGCCGAAGAGATCATAAAGACTTCCCGGGAATTTGGAATTGATGCACAGGTTGTCGGAAGGGTAGAGGCAGCGCCTAAAAAAGAACTGATCCTGCAGGTGGGTGAACAAACTGTTTCGTACGAGTAATGCCGAACCTGCTAACGCTTACCCCATTTTGACTTCACATAGGCATAAGCCTTTTTCTCTTCGCTTGATTTTGGATCGGCAATCTTAAGGAATAGGGTATAGTATTTTTTTGCAAGCTTCATATTTTTCAGGTTGCTTTCGCAGATGCGGCCACAGTTATAATACATGATCGGGTTTCTAAAAAGATAGTAAGCAGTATCATATTGAGCAACCGCCTTTTTATATTGTTTTAATGATTCATAATTCTCTCCAAGGTTGTAATAATACAATTCTGCTGTTTTTGAAATGGATTTGACGAGACAGGTGTGCAATAATTCATTGCTCTTCACGAATTGATCAAGCTTGGCCCAGGCCTTTGCTTCGTAGTAATAGATCGATTCAACCTCCACCTCGTTGGTAAGCAGGTATTCGCAGACCCTGATACAATCCCTGTATTTTTTTAAGTTATAATACGACAAAACAAGCTGGGTCATTGCGCCAAGCGAAATATCATGCTGCGCGATCAATTTTTCTCCAGGCGAAAGCGCACTTGGATAGTCCTTTGTTTCATAAGCCGACCTGATACGCAACTTCAATAGAGAAAGGTTTAAAGAGTCTCTGGCTAAACCGGCAGCCAGAATACTATCTGCTCTTGAAAAAGATTTATCGTCAATCAAGGCATCTGCCAATGCCCCGGCGTTTCTTTGATCATTCGGAGCTAGTTCATACGCGCTGTTATAGAAAAGCAGGGCAGAATCCTTTTCATGCATCCTTCGTAAAAGATCTCCGAGCGTTCTTTTATATGCAGCCTTGGATGGTTGTCTGTTGACCAGTCGGCGGGCATATTCCAGCGCGATGGTAGGGTTGTTTTTGATGTTGATACTGGTCAAATAGCGAAGCGCGGACTGGTTATTTGAGTCAATGGTTAGCATTTTTTGATAGCAGTGTGCAGCAATAGGAATATCATCGTTCATATAGTACGCATATCCCAAAAAACCCAGCAATTGCAGGTTATTGGAGTCCTGGACCATTACAGGCTGCAGGTAATTGATGGCTTCTTCAAATTGCTGGCTTTGGAAAAAGTCTGTCAACTTACCCTTGTCTACTATATGGGACTGCGCCCAATTGCTTTTGCAGAATAAGGCATTCAATAAAACTAAAACGGCAATTGTTTTCAATATTGGTGTCTTTTATTGTCTTTCTAATCTGTAGTGAACCGGCTGCCGCTTGTAGCATTTAACTTTGACTCCATGGTTGGTCGCGGCGATCCATGGACCACTTGCTTTGACTATCCTGACAGATTCCGGCCTGAGCACTTTAGGACCGCTG
>DATHGW010000348.1:0-2562 GCA_035317445.1 Puia sp. | reverse complement strand
CGCAGTTGGTTGGCCTCCCTCAAGGAAAAAAAAATAAGTTCCCGATCCATTGTCCGGAAAATATCTTCGCTGCAGTCATTCTTTAAATACCAGCTTAAAATGGGCAGCCTCAGTCAAACACCCATGGCGCATATTAATATTCCTAAAATGGCCAAACGCCTTCCCGTATTTGTTTCTGAACAGGATATGGACCGGTTGTTTTCGTCCATTGTATTTCCCGACAGCTGGAAGGGGTTAACTGACAGGCTGCTGCTTTCCATTTTTTATAACACGGGTATGCGACTGAGCGAACTGATCAACCTGCGCGCGGATAAACTTGATTTCGGCAACCGCACATTGAAAGTACTGGGCAAAGGAAATAAGGAAAGGATCATTCCCATCAGTCCTCAACTGATCAGTTCGATCAATGAATACCTGAAGCAAAAAACAAAAATGATCGGCCAGCCAGATACGACATACCTGCTCGTCAATGAGCAGGGCAAAAAGCTTTATCCTAAATATGCTTATCTGGCAGTCAAAAAATATTTGAGTGTCATTACCACGGTTGATAAGAAGAGTCCGCATGTATTAAGGCACAGTTTTGCAACGCACCTGACGAATGGGGGAGCAGATCTGAATTCGGTAAAAGAATTGCTTGGACATACGAGCTTGGCTGCCACTCAGGTGTACACGCACAATACCATCGAGAAACTCAAAGATGTTCATAAGAAAGCACATCCCAGGGGCTGAAAGCCGCTAAAACACTGCATGAATGGCCATTTTTTAAGTATAATTTATTTGGAAAAATACACAGCAAATGTTAATTTCATTGTCCTGACAAAACATAAAAAGTAGGGCCAGATTTCTTATTTTTTTAGTTCTTTTATTTATTGTTTCACTGTTAAAAAGCGATTCTATGAACGTTAACATTCAGACTGTGCACTTTAATGCCGACAGTAAACTGACAGAGTATGTAACAAAAAAAATTTCTAAATTAAATACGTTTCATGACAGGATTATAAAGATTGAGGTGTTTTTGAAATTGGACAATGTGGTCCATACCATTAAAGACAAGATCGCTGAAATCAAAGTCCATATACCCAGGCAGGATTTTTTCGCAAAGTGTTCCTCAAAATCATTCGAAGAATCATTTGACAATGCATTTGAGTCATTGGTCAACCAGATAAAAAAGAAAAAAGATAAAGAGGCCGCCTGAAGCGGTGAAGACAAACCCTCTCGTCTCGCCTTAGGTGAGACGAGAGGGTTTTTTTATTTTTGGTATTGGCCTGGCGATTTAATAATAAACCAATAAGCAGATAAAAAAAACCTGCAAAATTTTTGAATTTAACAAATTCGCTTACCTTTGCATTCCCAAAAAATCGAGTGCAAATTGCGCGGGGTAGTTCTTTAACAGGAAATATTGCCAGAGTAGCTCAGCTGGTAGAGCAGCTGATTTGTAATCAGCTGGTCGGGGGTTCGAGTCCCTTCTCTGGCTCTATGAGTTGGGCGAGTAGCCAAGTGGCCAACGGCAACAGACTGTAAATCTGTCCTCTTCGGAGTTCGGTGGTTCGAATCCATCCTCGCCCACCAATCTTCTAATATATGAATTTCCCTATTGGAAGTCATTTAACAGAACGAGTTCTTATATATAGGGTATGTAGGCAGAAATGTTCTAATTTGCACTCCCTTTACAGGGGGGACGCATGACTTGCGGAAGTAGCTCAGCTGGTAGAGCGACAGCCTTCCAAGCTGTAGGTCGCGGGTTCGAACCTCGTCTTCCGCTCAAATGAGATAACAGGCAACGGCAAACTATCAACAGATTCGGCAAGCCGTTGTAGCTCAGTGGTAGAGCACTTCCTTGGTAAGGAAGAGGTCAAGGGTTCAATTCCCTTTAACGGCTCAAAGTTTTTTGAAAACACAATTTAAAAATAGATAACAATGTCAAAAGAGACCTTTAAGAGGGACAAACCCCACGTTAACGTTGGTACCATTGGTCATATTGACCATGGCAAGACCACTTTGACTGCTGCCATAACCACTATTTTGTCAAAAAAAGGTTTGGCGGAAGCAAAAAAGTATGATGAGATTGATGCTGCTCCTGAAGAAAAGGAGAGAGGCATCACCATTAACACGGCTCACGTGGAGTATGCAACGGCTAACCGCCACTATGCACACGTGGATTGCCCTGGTCACGCTGACTATGTAAAGAATATGATCACCGGTGCTGCTCAGATGGATGGCGCCATATTGGTTGTGGCTGCGACCGACGGTCCGATGCCTCAAACCAAGGAACACATCCTGCTTGCACGCCAGGTGGGTGTTCCCCGCATGGTGGTTTTCATGAATAAGGTTGATCTGGTCGATGATCCTGAATTGCTGGATCTCGTTGAAATGGAAATCCGCGAACTGCTCACTTTTTACGGTTTTGATGGTGACAACACGCCCATCATCCAGGGTTCAGCAACCGGCGCGTTGGCCGGAGACGAAAAGTGGATTAAAGCAATCGACGAGTTGATGGCGGCAGTTGACAGCTACATACCACTGCCTCCCCGCCCTGTTGATCAGCCTTTCCTGATGTCTGTA
>DATHGW010000347.1:0-3150 GCA_035317445.1 Puia sp. | reverse complement strand
ATCATACATCCAAACCCTCAGCGAAAAAAAATTCCGCGCGCAGCAGATCTGGGAGTGGTTATGGCAAAAACGCGCCCACAGCTTTGAAGATATGTCCAACCTAAGCAAGGAATTGCGGCATCACCTCTCCGAAAGCTTTTTACTGCCTGCGCTGGTGGTAGATGCAACCCAGTACAGTGCAGATGGCACCGTGAAAAGCCGGTTCAAAACAGTCGATGGCAACCTGGTGGAGGGTGTTTTGATTCCCACCGATGAACGGAAAACGGCCTGCGTGAGTTCGCAGATCGGCTGTTCTTTGAGCTGTAAATTTTGCGCCACCGGCTATATGGACCGTAAACGCAACCTGAACTTCGACGAGATCTATGATGAAGTGGTCCTCATCAACGAGCAGTCGGAGCGCATATACGGCAAGAAATTGTCGAATATCGTATTCATGGGCATGGGGGAACCATTGCTTAATTACAAGAACGTGCTAAAGGCTATCGAGAAGATCTCTTCACCGGAAGGGCTCGGGATGAGCCCAAGGCGGATCACGGTCTCCACGGCAGGCGTAGCCAAAATGATCCGGCAATTGGGCGATGATAAAGTAAAATTCAAACTGGCTTTGTCGCTCCATGCCGCCAATGACCAGAAAAGGCATGAGATCATGCCCATCAATGATACCAATGACATCAAATCACTGATCGATGCGTTGAATCATTTTTATAAAGAAACCGGCAATGAGATCACGTTTGAATACATCCTGTTTCAAAATTTCAATGACAGCATCCGGGACGCAGATGAACTGGTTAAATTATACAGGAAGGTTCCCGCCGATCTCGTCAACATCATAGAATACAATCCCATTGAGAATGCTTCTTTTGCCAAACCAGATGAGGTCACCACGGAAAAGTTTATGCGTCACCTCGAAAAAAATAAGGTCAATGCCCGTTTGCGCAAAAGCCGCGGCAAGGACATCGACGCAGCCTGCGGTCAATTGGCAAATAAAGTGGAGCATTGATCCTCCTGTCCCGTTTTTGGACCTGTCATACGTTAACAGCTCCCGCAGTTAAACCCCGGCTCCGTTTCCGGGTCTTAGATGAAATTTTATTTGTATGAAGAAATTCCTATTTACCTCACTGTTTGCTTTGGCGGTCGGTTCTGTCGCCATGGCACAACAGGCGCCCCAAAACAAAGCGCAGGATCATCCGTATCATCACCGCCATCATCATCATCAAGGCATGGCACTTTCAAAGACATTAAATTTTTCGGATCAGCAAAAACAACAGCTGAAGGAGATGCGCCAGGATTTCCGGAAAAAAATGGCTGATTTAAACAAGAACGAAAATATTACGGTCAAAGAAATGCGTGACCGGAAAGCTGCGCTGATCCGCGACCAGAAAACCGCCTTCCAGAACCTGCTCACGCCGGAACAAAAAAATAAGCTGGACGACATTCGGAAAAACATGGCCCAAAAAAGACAGGACATGGCTTCCAGGCGCATCGACAAAATGAAAGAAAAGCTCAACCTGAGCGAAGAGCAAACCGCCAGAATCAAAACACTTGATGCCCGGTTCCGTGAAAACCTGAAAAAGAACAAGGACAATACTTCCCTCGACAGAACCGCGAAAAAAGAAGCGTTTATCGAGATGTTCAAACAACATAAAGAGGAATTGCAGGGCATCCTGACGCCAGAGCAATTAAACAAACTACAGGAATGGAAAAAAGAAAGAACAGGCAGGCTGTAGGATGGGCGAGTGACTAGAGGCGAGTAGCTAGAGGCAAGTGGCGAGTAGTAAATACACTCGCCACTCGCCATTCACCACTAGCCAAATAATCCCTACCTTTGCAAACTTCAGCTACTGTTGTAAAACAGCAACGAACATGAAAAGAAAGACAGACAACTTCAACAAGTTCTTCAACAAGAAAAGCAATAGCGCCGTAAAGGAACAAATCAAGCAGGAAAAAAAGACGGCTAAGAAAGAGCGCAAAGAAGCCATTGAAAGGCATTACGAGCAGAAACGTAAATTCAAGGCCGAAGGCAAACCTTTGGTGAAATCATCCAAACCCATCGCAAAGAACCAGGCCAGGGTTGATCAATCCTTGATCCCGCTCAACAAATACATTGCGCACAGCGGGGTTTGCTCCCGACGTGATGCGGCGGAATTGATCAAACTGGGCAAAGCGATGGTAAACGGAAAAGTGATCACCGATCCGGGAACACGGGTCGCCTCAACAGACACAGTAAAACTCAATGGTCAGAAGCTCACTGTTTCCCGAAATTTTGTTTACATATTGCTGAACAAGCCAAAAGATTATATCACCACCACGGAAGATCCCCAGGGAAGGAAAACCGTCCTGGCGCTGGTCAAAACGGCGACCACGGAAAGAGTGTATCCTGTGGGAAGACTCGATAGAAATACCTCCGGCGTCTTGTTGCTCACGAATGATGGCGACCTGGCACAAAAACTCTCTCATCCCAGGCCTGAGATCAAAAAAGTCTATCACGTCGTTTTGGATAAGCCCCTGATCAAACAGGATTTTGACAAGATTGCTGCCGGCGTTCAGTTAGAAGATGGATTGGCTACGGTTGATGCTATCGCTTACGCTGAGGCGAATGACAAGACCGAAGTCGGACTGGAGATCCACAGCGGCCGGAACCGCATCGTACGCAGGATCTTTGAGCACCTGGGTTATGATGTGCGCGGACTGGACCGCGTGGTCTATGCCGGCCTCACCAAGAAAAATGTTCAGAGAGGCAAATGGCGGCTGCTCTCCGAAAAGGAAGTCCGGATACTGAAATACCTGAATGCTTCCATTAAGTAATCTTGCCGCGACACTGACCCCACACTACGATCATGAAACCATTGGATATAATTTTTGAGCAGGACGATTTCATTGTTATCAATAAACCTGCAGGAATGCTTTCCATTCCCGATCGCACGCAATCTGCTGAAAGCCTGAAAGACATCCTACAAAAAAAATATCCACAGGTATTCACCGTTCACCGTCTCGATAAAGACACGAGCGGCGTGATTGTATTTGCCAAGAACGAACAAACCCATCAGTACCTGTCGACTGCTTTTGAAGAAAGAATGGTGGAAAAATATTATACAGGCATCGTACATGGCACCCTGGCGCAAAAAGAAGGAAGGATCGATGCACCTATTA
>DATHGW010000346.1:0-3453 GCA_035317445.1 Puia sp. | reverse complement strand
GGTGTATTTATGATATGCCCACCGCGCTCTTCCTTCCTCATGTCCCACAAACTGCAGCGTGTCATTCTGATAAACAAAACCTGCGTCGTAGAGCGTAACAGTAGTGATATTGGGATGGGCTGCAGTGTCCAGCGTCTGTTTACGCAATTTGTTTCCGGCCGCATCATAGGTGAACGTGATCGTGCCTTTTCCTTTGATCGGAATGGTTTCCGGCAGGTTGATGAAATCATACCCGATGCTTGTGATCTGTCTATTGCTGTCGGTTATGAGATTGCCATTGCCATCATATTTGTAATCATCCGTGCTGTTGGTCCAGTCATGGAAATCGCCCAGTTTGGTATTCAGCGCAGGAATAGCATCAGCGACTTTTAACAACACATTGCTGTTGGCTCTATAGGTATACGTAAGCTGGTCAACCAGGGAAGATCCTCCCACCTTGTAGCCCGTTTGGTTCATCGTCTGGATATTTCCATTACCGTCATAACTGAGGTTGCTCACGGAGAAATCGATCCCGGCCGATTTATCAAATACGCCACCGGCTTGCTGGTTAAAATTGGCGCCCGTAATACGGTTCACATTGTCATAGGTGAAATCATATTTTCTGGCGGTAGCGTCTCCTTTACTCTTCCATACCGTGCCGGAAATATTGCCATTAAATGCGGGGGTTGCAGTTTAGGATTGCCAATTCCATTTAGTCGAGCCGACATCCAATAGCTTGTTTTTGGCTTTATTTTCTTGTCAACGTAATATAATTTCCCTTGCGTTGAATCGGAGTTGTGAGATGTTTTTATGGAATATAAGTCGTGGTTAATTTCTTTTCTTAACAATACAAAAAGTGTATCTCCTTTAAAATAATAGAATTTGTCGTACAGGGATTTCTTGTCGTAGCCTAGTCGGTAATTCAAAACCGGAACCATACCTGCTTTATTCCCATTATTTTTAAAAAGTACCTTTAAAGTTCCATTAGTCAGATGAGCTTCTGAAATGATGATTTTCGATTTGCCATGTTGAATATCTCCCTTTAAAGAACAGACAAATAGAACTGAATAGAAGAGATAAATTAGATTCATTTTGTTAGATAATTTATATTATTAATGACCGTGATCGCTGCCTGTCCTCTCTTTACTTCCCTTTATTTTCAATGCTAGGTTGTTGCATTTTACTTGATCTTTGGAATTTGGCGGGTCTGGAGTTCCATTTCTCGTATAGTAAAGTGCATGGTCCAATAATTCGTGCATTGTTTCACAAGATTCACACGGAGTAGTTCTTTGTCCGTTGCCTGCATGCCGGCCGATTTATCAAATATCCCACCCGTCTGCTGGTTAAAATTCGCGACCCATCTTGCGGGTGATTGGTGTTAGACTATTAGTGGCATTTTAGCCAGATTGTGCTAGATAAGAATGCAAATGTCACAACTATGTATACAATTGTGATAAGCGTGCCTGACCTACCTTTGAGGTTTCCATTTTTTAGAAGCTCTTCAAAAAAGGATTCATACTTCCTATTATTAACAAAGACAAAATAGTTTACTCCTGCTAATAAAAAAGCAACGATCAATATTATTTGCTTTGATGGATAAATCTCAGGAGAATGCTCAAATAAGCAACGGTAGTAAGCTAGCACTGTCACACAATTCAGAAAAACCAGCAATGATAATAAAAACATCGCCGTGTATTGATACAGGTTGTCCTTTGAGCAGAACTTTGCAAATGCATGCAGTTTGTAGAAGATTATTACAAAAAATAACCTCATTGTATACCAATGTTATTTATCAATCCGGTTTATGGACCCAGACGGAATGTCTCCCTACGATGGCGAAAAGAGAAATTCAACAAATTTAATCATAATTATTTCGATTTTATTTTAGCCTACCGCGCTATATAATCAATTTTCCCATCCTTATCAATTTTCATTATAATACCAATTCCTACATCTGTTAGTGGAATAGAAATACTATAATCAATGTTAAAGCTACTTCCATCTAGCCTTATTTCTGGATAAAAAAGTACGCCATAATTTTTTAAATCCGGATAGAGATATTTACCAAAATCATTCTTGGTAATTTTTTTATCCAGGAGCATTTTTCCGTTCTTTTTTACTTTTAGAGCGGTCTCAAAATTGTGGGTAATGAAACTGTCAAGATTATAAACGCGCAAGTACCTTTTTGGAATTTTTATAGCACTGTCCATCAAACAATAGTGAGTTAAACTAACATCAAAGGAATCATTGCCAATAGCATAAATTGAATCAAAGAGAAAAGGCGTTTTATATTTCTTAATATAATTGCTTATTATTTTGTCCATGTCTTCATCTTCTCCGTTCTTGCCATTGTCAGCCGATTTGCTTTGTAAAGCTTGTGTGTCATTTTTGACGGCACTTCTCGCACTATCTTGCATTATAGAGGCAGAATTGTCCGTATTTTTACATGACAAATAAAGAATAGAGAAGTAAAACAGGCGAATAATTAATTTCTTCTTAGCAATCATCATATTTTTTATTTTTTAGATTTTACCTTTTCAGCTTCATTTCGATAATATGTCGCTGCATTATTCAATCCTTTTTGGCTGGCGTAGTTTGAAATCTGAATTAATCTATTGTATTCAGCATTATTCCCTTGCCCACTAGGCTTTTGTCCGTCTGGTTTACTATCCCATTTATAGTATCCATGTACGCCGTTACCCAATTTCCCCTCTCCAATAGTTACCGTTCTTTTATCTGGTCCTACTCCACTATGAGAATCAATCATCGTAAAGCTAGTCACAGCACCTTTACTATCTTTATTAACATCGGTAACTACCCCTGTATGGTAAGGATATCCTTGGTTAAAAAGAAACGTCACAATATTACCAGCAGTAACATCCTTTTCCTCAAGTTTTGTGGTGTTTCTTTCGATATTTTGAACACCCGTTCCACCCTCTCCATCGGTTGGGTGATTGGGATCATCTTCGCCACCCGCCATTACACTTGCTGATACCAATCCGGAACAATCAACGTTATCACCAGGTTCGCCCTTCTTGCCCATTTCGTATTGATTCCCATCTTTTTTCTTATCCACGTATTCTTGAGCTTTTTCAATTGCCTTTTTTCTTTGAGTTGTATCTCTGCCATCTGGATCGTTGTGTGAAACGGGATTGTTATAAACATATGCGTAAGGAGTATAGTCAAAATGCCCTTTTTCAATTAGGGGATCAATAACCGCCCATCTCCCAATTTGCGGATCATACATTCTGGCGCCATAACTGTATTCTTCCAACCCACTGCCATCGCTAAACTCCTGGTTCTGCAATTCCTTCCCATTGTATTTATAATTATTTTGTGCATACTTCGGCTTCAAGGCCTTTGACGATATTCCAGTCATTGTCAACCCAAATGGATAATAATGCGTCTCTTCCAGCAGTGGTCCCGGCCGGTGAACAATAGAAAGATTATCAAATTCCACATCCCATGCAGGCG
>DATHGW010000345.1:0-2814 GCA_035317445.1 Puia sp. | reverse complement strand
ATAACTTTATCACGGAAAGGACCTGCCCGATATTATCATGCAATTCCATGGCGATCGTCTTGAACGTGGCTTCCTGGATCTCCAGTTGCGAACGGAGCAATTCCTGCTGGTACTGATCCTTCATCCGAGTAAGTTGCTGTTCCTGGCGATGTTGCCGGCGCTGATATAGGAATAACATCGTAAAGATAAAACCGACAAGTAAGAGCGCAAGTGCGATCCCTGTCAGGATTACGACATAGAGTTCCTGGTTCTGAGGCGGCATAAAAAGGCTATAGTGAAGGATGAATATAATAAAACATTCAGTAAGTTGATGATTACAGCGAAATTTTTACTGAATACAAGCGGCAACGCACTTAATATTCTAATAGGACCGAAGATGGGAAAACTGACACAATAAAAAAACAGGAGTCCCGAACAAATCCAGAAACTCGGCTGGCGAACAAGCGCCACAGAATGAGGGAACTGGAACAACTCGAAAAAGTAATAGATACAGATCGCCACCATGAACAGGCAGCCGAAATCATAGGTCAGTGAAGGGAAACCAACAAATTTCTGTATGAAGATAATATTTCCAAGGGCGACGGGCACATACACATAGAGGACCACCCTTATAATCCGTTTCAAGCGCTTGCTTTTTATGATCTCTCCCAATATAAAAAAGTAGAAAGAGAATTCGACCACGGAGGAGAAAACATTGTACATGACATGATTCCCCTTTTCATTGAACAGTCCAAACCAGGACACGCCTTCTACCAACAGGGTTATAAATAAAAAAGGAGTGAACCATTTAAGATAAGAATCATCCTTTCGCTGAAAGTAAACACTTAAGCTGGCAGCAAGGCTGAGAATAATGCTAAATATGTAGGCAAGCGATAAATACATTCCTGACAAAGTAATGGTAATTTTTCATGAAAAAAAGAGGTTGGCCCAAAAGCTTAGGGCCAACCTCTAACTATAGATAAGAATGGTTTCTCTTTATTAGATAACCGACATGCCGTTTTTATCGTCAGCGATAATAGTGACACCTAAGCTACCTCCCAGGCCGCCCTGGCAGATCGGAGGGCAGTAGTTGGCCATATTGTAGGCCAGAACAACAGGATTCCCCTTCTCCGTTACATACATATCCTTATGCGTAAGCTCGTCGTTCTCTTCCTTGCTGCGGGTGGCAACCAACACCAGGCTTTGACGACCGTCTTTACCCTTTACACTTTCGGTCTCATTCGGATATACGGCAAAATACATCCGGATCCCGTCGCCGCCATGTGATTTGATATTCTCGATGAATTCTTCCAGTTCCTCTACGCTATACCACACGCTCAGGGAGTCTGGTTTACCCAGCTTTTGGGAATTTTGTACCCATCTTTCTTTCTTATAATTCCGGATGACAGTGTTGACATGTTCGTTACCTACATACTTTCCGACTTTTAACGATTTTTTTTCGATAGTGCTCATAGCTGAATGTTTTAGAATGTTGAAGAATAATTTGCTGATGTAAATGTATTCTTCTATTTATTGCAGGGCTACGCACAATGAAATACTAATCAAGTAATTATAAATTACTATTATTTGTAAAATGAAGGAGATCAGTCATTCAGGAGAGAATGACTGCAAAAAAAACGCTTTTTTGTCAAATAAAAAACAGTAAATAAACTTAGTAAAGGCACGTGAAACACGTAGCTGAAAGTTGCGGGTTTAACGCAAGAAAAAAGGGTGTCTTTTTTCAGGGGTGATTTTAACCGAATCAAAATTTTTATCAGACATTTAGTACAGAGGTTGCCGAACGTCCCGTTTTTACTATTTAATATCCCATTGAACTGAAGAAAGGAAGTGTATGGCTAAAACTGCCTAACTGACTGATTGGCAATTTTTTGCCGTTCGACCTCCTATTCTGATGTAATAGTCAGCAACAGCATACATAACCATTAACACCTTATCCTGTTTTTTCCAAAGAGTGTGTGGGTATGTATGCTGATGTTTCGAATATTATTAACGCCAATGCGAACGATATTAGTGCGCATGAGAAAACTTGACCCGACTGCAGAAGGCCTTTCTATGCTTCTTACCACTGTGTTTTACCTCCTGTAACCATTCAAACATGACCGGATTCACCCAGCCTTCTGGCAGGGTGAATCCGGAATTGAATTTTGAGCCATTCCTTATCATCTCCGGTAGATATACTTGCCATATCCTCCTCCTTTCGTAGATTTGCGCCGCAGGGCACCCAAAAAATAGCCTTTCAGGGCGCCCCGCCCCTCTTATCAAAATTGGCTCAATGAACAAAATAATAAAATCTGCCCTGATATCCGTTTTTTACAAAGATGGCCTGGAGAATATAATAAAAAAATTACATCAACTGGGGGTAACCATTTATTCCACCGGGGGTACACAGCAGTTCATTGAGGCCCTTGGCCTTCCCTGTGTGCCGGTCGAAAGCCTTACCTCCTATCCTTCCATTCTGGGGGGGCGGGTGAAAACCCTGCACCCTTCCGTCTTTGGTGGCATCCTGGGAAGAAGGGATCAGCCGACAGACATGGAGGAAATGGCCCGTTATCATATCCCGGAAATCGACCTGGTCATAGTTGATCTTTACCCCTTCGAAGAAACGGTTGCCGCTACGAAAGACGATAAGGCTATTATTGAAAAGATCGATGTGGGAGGGCCTTCCATGATTCGCGGAGCAGCCAAGAACCACAAAGACGTCGCGGTCATCGCCTCCAAAAAGGACTATCGGTACCTGGAACAGGTGCTGGATGAGCAAAAAGGAGAGACGACCCTTGAACAACGCCGCTCCCTGGCCGCAAGAGCTTTTGAAAT
>DATHGW010000344.1:0-2499 GCA_035317445.1 Puia sp. | reverse complement strand
CAGACGATCAGAACGGCCCATTGAAATCCCCAGGCGTGATGCCCTGCAACCGTCAACTTCGCATTTTGTTTACCTCGGTCGGCTGGAGGGGTACAGAGGCCTTAAAATGTGGCTTATAGCGGAACCGGGAGACCTGCGCTTGCAAATATAGGACTCAGATTCATCCTAAACCCAGGTTCCTCGATTCCTGATTCCAGACTCAATCACAGTTCCGAATACTCCGTTGGATGCATCAGCACAATGTCTGCATGTGAAACGTTATTCTGGTATTCGGGCATCGCGACCAGCTTTTTCCAATAGGGATCATCGCCAAAGCTCTTCCAATGCTGGTCATGGGTGGTCATATTGTCGAATGTGGTCATATACATCAGGTTCGGCATGTGATTTCCCGAAATCACTTCTGCATAAAATACAGCATTGAACCCAAGTCTTTTGAAAAGACCTACTTCATCGCCTTTATTGAACATATCTACCTTGTTTGCATATTTTTTTTCCGTCGCGCCTTCGTAGCTGCGCAACTCGTAGATTCTTTCATTCTTTGGTCCTTTCAAATCGGGAACCGCATGCCGGGGCATACCGGTAAATGCATGCAATAATATGGATTCGATGCGAAGATAGGGCGGGTCCGTATGCGCAGCATCAACGTAATCTGCTCCATCGCTGGCTAGCTTTTGATCCTTTTCCAACTTTTCCTGTGTCTTTGTCCATTGGTCCAATGAAGAGAAGGGCATAAAAACATAGACCCTCCGGATCGCAGCAGTATCATTGGAGAGCGGTTTGAAAACACCTACCTGACCAACCCCTGCACGATGCATGGCAGGAATAAATGCGTTCTGAAGAAATTTGTCCACCCTTGCCTCCTGTTCGGGCGTCTTCAATTGATAAATCTTGATTTGATAATATTCACCCTGGGCCAGTGCTGACCCGGTATGGAATGAAAATAATAAGAGCAATGCAAAAAATCCTGACAACGAACCTGCAAAAGACATAATTTTTTTCATGATGAATGACCGTATTTAGAAATTAAAAGTAGAAAAAAAATATGAATACCTTCACAATTCATCGGCCAACTATGTTTGAGCACCTCTCGCCTGTTTGGGAACATTTTACTTTTATTGTGCCCGCAACCTTTATGGCGCTTTTTCATGTTGTCAATCCCATTGGGTCGGGCATCCTTTTTCTGAACCTGACCCCATTGGCCGATAACAAGACCAGGAGGGCATTGGCCAGACAAATTGCAGTTAACTCTTTTATCCTGATGCTCGTCATCCTGCTGGGCGGACTCTACCTGATGAAATTATTTGGGATAACCATTCCCGTGGTTCAAATGTGCGGAGGTCTCATGATTCTAACCATGGGCTGGCGTTCACTCAACAGGGATGATGGCGCGAATGAAAGCGATCAGAAAACCTATATCAAATCGCAGATACAGCGGTCGGATTATCAAAGCAAAGTTTTTTATCCTTATACATTTCCCTTTACCATAGGGCCGGGTAGCATCGCTGTTACTTTAACCATCAGTGCGGAATCCATTACCAATGCCCCGGGCAACAATATCATTCAATATGCGGCTGCTACGATTGCGCTTTTCCTGATGGCCATTGTCATTTATGTCTGTTATAGTTCGGCCAATTATTTTATGGGTAAGATGCCCGAACAAGTGAGGAGGGTGATCATGAAAATTTTATCCTTTATTTTGTTATGCATTGGCGGCCAGATTATCTTCAACGGACTCACTGAATTTTTGAAGGGCCTGCATAAAGCGGGAATAATCAGCTAAATTGGCGTCGATTCAAAATGATCACAGCAGATGAACATGGATGCAGGGACCTTGGTGATACTTACCCCGGGCTTTCCGGAGAGCGAATCGGATTCTACCTGCCTTCCCTCTCAACAATTATTTGTCGGCGCCTTAAATAAGATTTACCCCCGGCTGAAAATCGTCGTGCTCAGTTTTGAATATCCGTTCCGCAAGTCTACCTATATCTGGAAGGGCAATCAGGTCTTCTCGTATCACGGATGGAAAAAAGGCAGGCTGGAGAAAATCCGCACCTGTTTTGCGGTCTGGAACAGGCTGAGAAAACTGCGACGAGAAAATAAGGTCATTGGCCTGCTCAGCTTCTGGTGCACGGAATGCGCATGGATTGGAAAGCATTTCGCCAGGTTCCACCATCTCATCCACCATATATGGATATTGGGACAGGATGCGAGAAAAGAGAACAAATGGGTTTCCCGGATCTCGCCACAACCCGAAGAATTGATCGCGATGTCGGATTTCCTGGCTGGTGAATTCTTCAGGAATCACGGGGTAAGGCCAAAATACATCATCCCCAATGCCATTGAACCAGATTTGTTTAAAGCCCCGCCAGGAGAAAGGGATATCGATCTGCTGGGCGTCGGTTCACTGATCGCCCTGAAGCAATATGATATTTTCATTGCTGTCGCCAAGGCACTGAGCGGCTTCATGCCTCAGCTGCATTGCGTGATCTGTGGAATGGG
>DATHGW010000343.1:0-3748 GCA_035317445.1 Puia sp. | reverse complement strand
TAGATAATAGAGAATAGAAAGTAGAAAATAGGGAATAGAGAATACAGCAGCGCCCATTTTCTACTTTCTTTTCTCTACTTCCCCTCAATACAGCAACCTCGTCTTTAACGTCTGCTTCACTTCCTTCAGCAACTGCAGCGCCTGGGCCGATAATTTTTTGTCTACATCGAGCACAACGTAACCGATGTCGTCGTTGGTCTTTAAATATTGTGCCAGGATGTTGATATTGTGTTTCGACAACTGGGTATTGATCTCGGACAACACGCCGGGCACATTCCGGTGGATATGCAGGATCCTGTGCGTACCGGTTTGCTGGGGCAAACTCAATCCCGGTATGGTATGCGATCCGGTCGTGACGCCCATCTCGAGGTATTGGAATAATTTTTCACTCACTTCCTCGCCGATATCTTCCTGGGCCTCTTCGGTTGACCCGCCGATATGGGGCGTGAGCAATACATTGGACAGATGCTGAAGCGGGGTCGCAAATTTGTCGCCGTTTTTTTCGGGTTCGACGGGAAATACATCGACGCCTGCACCACCGATCCGGCCTTCGCGAATAGCCGTTGCCAGAGCGTCCAGGTCCACCACTTCCCCGCGGGCATAGTTGAGCAGGATCGCTCCTTTTTTGAAATCCTTAATCACGGAGGGATTGATCATATTCCTTGTCTGGCCCGTGTCGGGCACGTGCAGGGTTACTATATCCGCCTCTCTGACCAGCTCCTTCAGGGTTTTACGGGATTCTGCATTGCCCAGCGGCAGCTTGGTGACAATATCATAAAAAAGCACTTTCATGCCCATGGCCTCGGCCAGTACGCTGACCTGGGTTCCGATATTTCCATACCCGATGATCCCCATGGTCTTGCCCCGCAATTCGAAGCTTCCTTTTGCATCCTTGAGCCAGTCGCCCTCGTGAGCAGCCTTACTCTTATCAGGGATCCGGCGGATCAGCATGATCGAGGCGCCAATGACCAGTTCGGCCACAGAACGGGTGTTGGAATAAGGGGCATTAAAAACGACTACACCCTGGTTGGTGGCCGATTTCAGGTCAACCTGGTTGACCCCGATACAAAAACAGCCGATCGCCTGCAATTTTTTAGCAGCATCCAGTACCTTGGACGTGATCTGGGTCTTGGACCGGATGCCCAGCAGGTGAATGTCCTTTATTTCTTTGATCAGCTCCGCCTCGGGAAGGGCTTTGCTGAGCTTTTTAACAGACGTATAACCAGCCCCCTTAAAGTGCTGAACTGCAGCGTCGCTGATGTTTTCCAGGAAGAGAATATTGATTTTTTCCTTAGGATAACTGGTAATTTTTTTATCTTCCATAATCTGTGTCAACTTTTTGCGTTATCAGTTCAAATCCAGTGCAAATTTGTTATTAAAATAGTAAACGAAAAAACAAAACTGCCGAAGGGTTCGTATTAATGGGCATTTATTTTAATTTTGTATCCTAACCAGTTCATTATGTTCCTGTTGAAAACCATTTGCAGCTATTTGCTCGTGCTGTCTTTTCTGGTTTGCTGCGGCCAGAGGCCAAAGCCGGCCATTGTCTACAAACAGACGGATTCCACGAAACTGTTTGCTTCACCCACCCAGCCGCTCTCCGACCAGGAATTGCGTCATTATGCCGGCGCTACAAAACATTTTTTCGACTCTCTTTTTATGCGTGGTTTCAATGGCAGCATACTGGTTGCTAAGAATGGGGAGGTCATTTACGAAAAATATTGCGGGTACAAGGAACCCCGGAAAAAAGCCGACTCCATCAACGAACATACTCCTTTTCACCTGGCTTCGGTCACCAAGACCTTTACCGCCATGGGCATATTGAAACTCTGGGAAGAAGGAAAACTGGATATTCATGATGAAGTATCCAAATACCTCGCAGGTTTCCCTTATCCAGGCGTCACCATTAAAAACCTCCTGAGCCAGCGTAGCGGACTGCTGAACTATGTCCATTTCATGGACCAGAGTGGCTGGGATAAAAGAAAATTTCTTACCAATGCTGATCTTTTGGTTTATATAAACTCTCATAAGGCCTTGGTGCAACGCGCTTTGCCCGGAAGACATTTTGAATACTCCAATACGAACTATGCCCTACTGGCCCTGGTGATTGAAAAAGCTTCGGGACAGACCTATCCCGAGTTTATGGCAAAAAATTTCTTTTTGCCGCTCAAAATGGAGGATACATACGTATTCAACCTGTCTGATACGGAAAAAGCCATGAAATCCTTTAAGCGGTATGGACGGGCCTACCCCCTTGAATACCTTGATGCCGTTTATGGCGACAAAAACATTTACAGCACGACCCATGACCTGCTCAAATGGGACCTGGCGCTTCGCTCGGGGCTCCTGTTCAAAAAATCGACACTTGACAGCGCCTACTCACCTTATAGTTTTGAAAAACCCGGCAAACGGAACTACGGATTAGGCTGGAGGATGCTATTGGAGCCCAATGGAAAAAAACTCATCTACCACAATGGATGGTGGCATGGCAATAGAACCGTTTTCATCCGCATGCTCGATGAAGACGCCACCATCATCGCCCTTTGCAATAATGACAATACAAAGGTCTACGCCTCCAAAAAACTCTGCGATCTCTTTGGGAATTACCTGCAGGGACAGGAGAAATTTGAAGAATCAGAATCCGAGCCGGATAGCAGAGGCGGGGATAATTCCAAAAAATAATGAATGTAAAATATTGAATCTAAAATGCAAAAAGGCAATAGCTGGCTTGCCTTTTGCATTTTAGATTTTTCATTTATTGTTTTACATTTCAAGATGCAAATTCTGAACGCCGGGCAACTCCGCCTCTGGGATCAATACACTATTCAGCACGAAGGCATAGCTTCCCTCGATCTTATGGAAAGAGCTGCAGGGCGCTGCCTCGATTGGCTGGAGAAAAATCATTACCTGGATAAATCATTTTGTATTTTTTGTGGAAAGGGAAATAATGGAGGGGATGGATTGGCGCTGGCGCGTATGTTATCGGCCAAAAAATCCAAGGTCGTAGTATATATCCTGGAATTCGGACATAAGGGAACGGAAGATTTCCAGGTGAACCTGGCCCGACTGCACCAAACCCATGTGGAGATCCGCTTTATCCAGACGGAAGAAACCCTGCAGTCGATCCCGGCCAATGAGATATTTATTGATGCCCTCTTTGGATCGGGATTAAACCGCCCGCTGGAACCGATGGCGGTTCAGCTCATTGAACACATCAACGAGACGGGAAACGAAATTATTTCGATCGATATTCCCAGCGGAATGTATGTCGACAAATCTTCCAAAGACAATGCCATGGTCAGGGCCGACCATACCCTCAGTTTTCAATGTTTCAAACCGGCATTCCTTGTTGCCGAAAACGAACCTTTTATTGGCGAGCTGCATATCCTGGATATCGGCCTCCTGCCTGATTTTCTCGCTTCATTAAAAAACGATCTCGACCTGGTGGATATGCCGTTCATCCATGCATTGTATAAGCCCCGCAAAAAATTTGCGCACAAAGGCAATTTCGGGCATGCATTGCTGGTAGCCGGAAGTTATGGTAAAATGGGTGCGGCCCTGCTGGCTGCGAAAGCCTGTCTGCGTACGGGGGCCGGGCTGCTCACCTGTCATATTCCTGCATCGGGCTATACCGTTCTTCAGACGGCGCTTCCCGAAGCCATGATTGAAACGGATGAAGAAAACCTGATCATCAGTGCGGTCAATAAAAATATCTCCGGGTACAGTGCTGTCGGACTGGGACCCGGTA
>DATHGW010000342.1:0-3822 GCA_035317445.1 Puia sp. | reverse complement strand
GCCTTCTCCCACGCCGGCGGCCTGGTCGTTAGCCGCCGAAATGATCTTTTTTTCTCCTGCAACGCCTCCCACAAGGGGGTCACGGTAATGCCGCACTATGTGTTTAATGCATGCCGGATTGAGTAGGGTATTCGCATCTGAAAAAATCACATAGGGTGCGGCGACAAATTGAATGGCCCTGTTCATAGCCGCCACTTTGCCCCTTCGTTCAGGCTGATGCAGGTGGCTGATGTCGCTATAACGGTCAACTATATCCCCTGTTCGGTCAGAAGATCCATCGGTAATAAAAAACAGTTTTAACTTGTCGCGGGGATAGTCAAGCGCGAAAGTATTCTGTATTTTTTTTTCGATGAAATCTTCTTCATTAAATGCTGCAACGACCAGGGCCACTTCTGGTTCAAAGGCGGCAGAATCAGCACCAGCCTTCGTTTTGCGGAATAACCTTTTGACCTGAACAAGAAAAAAGAGGAGTATTCCATAGCCTGCATAACTATAAAAAACAATGAACAAACTGAACCAAAAAAGAAAATGGAGCATGCGCAATGATAATCATAAATCGGGGAATTTGCTAGTGGCGAGTGGTGAGTAGGGGTGGCTAGCAGGGAATAGAAAATAGAAAGTACAAAATCGAAAGAAGAGGTATCCATTCTTCCTATTTTCTACTTTCTATTTTCTATTCCCTAATTCCCACTTATACTTCATAACACGCCGCTTACACAACCATTAAATTTCCACTGGCCACCAGCAACTCGCCACCTTAACAGTTCATTTACGCTTTTTTTCCCTGTTCTTTGTAACTTCGAGAAAAAAATCATATTTTGTATACTTAATGTAAAATATTTCCATAAATGAGAATTTTTTACATATCGTTGTCTATTATCCTTTTATCAACCGCTCAAGTGAAAAGCCAGTCTCATCTGCCTTCTTCACCTGATCCGGATGTTAAGATCATTAAGTTCTACCCCAACCCAGCCATTTCCGTTATTACCTTCGATTTTCAAAAGGCACTTGACAAGACCTATTCCTTCCAGATTTTCAACTTTCTTGGAAAAAAAGTCTACGAGGCTCCCGCTGTAGATCAAAAAACACTGATAAACCTCGCCGATTATTTTCGGGGGATTTACATTTTCCAGCTGAAAGACCAGTCGGGCAAAGTGGTCGAAACAGGCAAATTCCAGGTTGCTAAATAATTTCCAAAAGTTTTTTTTAGAGTACCTGTACAATCAGGAATTTTAAATAATGCGTATTTTCCAGTTGAGTCACGATGGGATGATCGCTTGCCTGTGCGGTGAAAATCACCTGCCGCAGCTTTCTTTTGGCATCCAGGGCTGCCGCCTGTATGGTTTCCAGGAAAACTGCCGGCGGCACAAGGTTTGTACAGGAAGAAGTAACCAGAAAGCCGCCTTTTCTGACCAGTTTCATACCCCTTAAATTGATCTCTTTGTAACCCGCAATCGCTTTTTGAATGGTTTCCCTGCTCTTGGTAAACGCAGGCGGATCAAGCATTACGACATCATATTGCTTATCTTCTTTGCTCCATTTTTTTAAGGCATCGAAAGCATTGATGGCCTCAAAACGGGCGATATGCCCTAAGCCATTCAGGACCGCGTTTTGGTTGGCGCTCAAAACAGCCTGTTCTGAAATATCCAGTCCCAACACTGATTTTGCACCATAATGCGCCGCATGGATCTCGAAACTGCCGGTATAAGAAAAAGCGCCAAGGACATCTGCATCTTTAACAATATGCCTGATGGCTGCCCGGTTATCATGCTGGTCCAAAAAATACCCGGTCTTTTGTCCTTCCGCAACGTCCACCTTAAAGTGAATGCCGTGTTCGCGGATCTGGATGACGGGATCAAATACTGCCGAAAGGAATCCTTTTTGCTGCGGCATGCCTTCAAGCTCACGTACAGGCACGTCGTTTCGTTCATAAATGCCTTTCGGCTGAAATATTTTTTCCAGCGCATTTACAATGGCCTGTTTCCAAACATCCATGCCCAGCGCCAGGGTTTGAATCACGAAATAGTCGTTGAATTTGTCAATAATGAGTGCGGGAAGCTGGTCGGCTTCTCCGAAAACGAGGCGGCAATTGTCCACATAACCGATTTTCCTGCGATACGCCCAGGCCTCGCTGATCCTCCTTAGAAAAAAGTCATCGTCGATCATTTCAGTTCTGTCCCTGCTGAGCAAACGTACCGCAATCTGTGATTTGGGATTGATAAATCCGCGGCCGATAAATTTTTTATCAAAACTATACACTTCGGTAATGGCTCCGCCAATGACATCTCCTTCTACATGGCTGATTTCGTTACCAAAGATCCATGGATGCCCATTTTCAATGCGCCGGCTGATTTTCTTGTTGAGAAAGGTCTTGATCATGTTACAAAAATAGGTGAAGACCGGGCGAATGGAAGAAATGGAGCCTACGCAGGACAATTTGTCTCAAAAAGGATCTTGGCAAAATAATTGACAAGCTTACCTTTGCGTCAATTTGTTAGATTATGAAAGAAAAAAATGCAAAATTTTCAGGTCAGCAGCCAGAAAATGAATCAGGACAGGAAGTTGAGGTTGACATCAATACCGACGAAAACATGGCGGGTAGTACCCATTTGAATGACAGCATCGGGGACGAAAACGAACTCGCCAGCATCAGGGAGGAATTACAATTACAAAAGGACAAATACCTGCGGCTTTTTGCTGAGTTTGACAATTTCAAGAAAAGAAGCGCCAGGGAACGTTTGGAATTGATTCAGACTGCCGGCAAGGAAGTGATCGTCTCCTTATTGGACGTACTCGATGATTGCGACAGGGCGGAAAAGCAGTTGCAAAACAGCAATGATATCAACGAGATCAAAGAAGGCGTGATGTTGGTTTTCAATAAACTTCGGGCGGTAATGCAAAGCAAAGGCGTCAGGGCAATGGAAAGCATCCATACAGATTTTGATGTCGAAAAACATGAAGCCATCAGCGAGATCCCCGCCCCGAGTCCTGAATTGAAGGGAAAAGTAATTGATGAAGTGACCAGGGGATATTACCTGAACGATAAGATCATTCGTTTTGCGAAGGTTATTGTTGGGAAATAGCCAGGTCAAATTGAACGCTAAAATGCCGATGGTACGCTATATCTGGACGTTATGAAAAGAGATTATTACGAAATTTTAAGTATTCAAAAGAGCGCTTCGGGCGAAGAAATAAAAAAAGCTTACCGAAAGGTGGCCATGCAGTTTCATCCCGACAGGAATCCGGGAGATAAAGTTGCTGAAGAGAAATTCAAAGAGGCTGCCGAAGCCTATGAAGTGCTGAGCGATGCCGAAAGAAAGGCCCAATATGACCGCTTTGGCCATGCCGGCCTGAGTGGCAATGGCCGTGGCTTCCATGGTGGTAACATGAACATGGATGACATTTTCAGCCAGTTTGGAGATATTTTCGGTGATGACATTTTCGGAAGTTTTTTTAGCGGGGGAAGAAGGGGAGGCGGCGCCAGCCGGTCCAGGGGTGTGCGGGGAAGTAACCTGCGAATAAAACTAAAACTCAATTACGAAGAGATTGCCAAGGGCGCTACCAAAAATATCAAGGTTAAAAAGCACGTTACCTGCACCACTTGCAGCGGAAGTGGCGCCAGGGATAAAGGCAGTGTTCAAACCTGCAATACCTGTGGTGGTAGCGGCCAGGTCAGAAAAATCAGCAACACGTTCCTGGGGCAAATGCAGACAGTCACGACCTGTCCTACCTGCAACGGAGAGGGCACAGTGGTAACGGCCAAGTGTACTGCCTGTAGAGGGGAAGGACGGGTATACGGTGAAGAAACCGTGACCATTGATA
>DATHGW010000341.1:0-2939 GCA_035317445.1 Puia sp. | reverse complement strand
TTTTCTTTTCCAGGGCCTTTTGAATGGCAGTCTCCATCAACATTTTTCCAACGCCTTTCCCGATCGTTCGTTGCGAAACATATATCCTGGCGATCTCGATGGCTTTTGCAGAGGGCATTTCTTTGGTATGCTCACTGTTCCTCATTTTTACGTAGCCGATGGTCTCTCCTTCCTGCTCTGCAAGCAGGAAAATATTATCTGGATCGGAGGTTTCTGCCATCAATCTTTCCCTGCTGAACGGGCCATTCATAAACTTGTTCATATTATCGGGCGTATTGTAACCAGCAAAAGAATCGGTAAAAGCCTCCCGGCTAAAGTCGGCGACCAGTGCCGCATCCGCTGCTGTTGCCAGTCTAATCGTGATTTCTACTGTCATCATCAGGATTTTACGGTCAAAATTATTAAAACTCTTCGTGCCAGCATACACCGGGTTTGGCGGGGGAGCAAACCAAAAAAAAATTTCCCATTTCGGGTTTTCAGATTATCTTTGTCCATCACATTAGTAGACTTATACATATGATTTTCGCCGTGCGTTCATCTTCTTTGTTCTTCTGTTGCTGCAATACATGTTGTTGTTGCTGATATGTTGTCTGCTCACCTCCCTTTCAAACATATTTTCTTAAACACAGGTTAACAAGATGGATCATATTTTACAAGAACATATTTCCGGATTACTCGATCAACTTAAGGACAAGACCATGACGGGAGCCATACAACTCCTTGTTAATCAATTCCCAAATAAGGTTACATTCTCTACGAGTTTTAGCATGGAAGACCAGGTGATCACCGATACGATCCTCAGGCATGATATCGCCGCCTCACTCTTTACCCTCGATACGGGCCGCCTGTTCGCAGAAACGTATTCTGTTTGGACAAGTACCAATGAAAAATATGCTGCCAGGATACAGGCTTATTATCCCAAAAGTGATCTGCTGGAGTCTTTTGTGGGCGAGAAAGGGCCCAATTCATTTTATGAATCGGTAGAGAATAGGAAAGCATGCTGTTTTATCAGGAAAGTGGAGCCGCTCAAAAGAGCGCTAAAAGGACAGTCAGTCTGGATCACGGGACTCAGGGCAGAACATTCCGGTGCCAGGAAAGAACTGGATATCCTGGAATGGGATGAAAGCAATCAGATCATCAAATTCCATCCCCTTCTGCATTGGAGTTCCGAGGCGGTGAAAGAGTATATCGACCAGTACGACGTTCCTTATAATATTTTGCACGATAAAGGATTTGTCAGCATCGGCTGCGCACCCTGCACCAGGGCCATTAAGCCAGGCGAAGATTTTCGCGCAGGCAGGTGGTGGTGGGAAGACAACAACAAAAAAGAATGTGGGTTGCATGTAACCAGTGTAAGCAAAGAGTAGAAAAAGAAAAGATCATGAGTAAGTACCAGCTTGATTATTTAGACCAGTTAGAATCGGAAGCCATCCACATCATGCGTGAAGTGGCTGGCCAGTTTGAACGACCTGCGCTGCTTTTCAGTGGTGGCAAGGATTCCATTACCCTGGTTCACCTGGCATTGAAAGCCTTTCGTCCCGGAAAATTCCCTTTCCCGCTCGTTCATATTGATACCGGGCACAATTTTTCCGAGGCCCTGGAATTCCGTGATCAGCTCGCTGCACAGATTGGAGAGAAATTAATTGTAAGACAGGTAGCCGATACGATCCGCAAAAAAAACCTCACAGAATCCAAAGGCAAATTTGCCAGCCGCAATGCACTGCAAACCTATACCCTGCTTGATACCATTGAAGAATTTCAATTCGACGCCTGTATCGGCGGCGCAAGGAGGGATGAAGAAAAAGCCAGGGCCAAGGAAAGGATATTTTCCGTCAGGGATGAATTTGGCCAATGGGATCCAAAACGCCAAAGACCTGAATTGTGGAATATATACAATGGAAAAATACAGAAAGGTGAAAATGTACGGGTATTTCCGATCAGCAACTGGACGGAACTGGATGTCTGGAACTACATCCGGCGCGAGCAGATCGATCTGCCATCCATTTACTTCGCACACGAACGGGAGGTGATCGAGCACGAAGGGCAACTGGTGGCCGTTTCCGAATTCATCCGCCTGGATCCCGAAGACCGGGTCCAGCGGAAGCATGTCCGTTATCGCACCGTCGGCGATATGACCTGTACCGCCGCGGTGGAATCGACAGCTTCCAATATTGATGAGATCGTGGATGAGATCACGGCGACCCGTACGAGCGAACGTGGGGAGACCAGGATCGACGACAAAGTATCAGAAGCGGCTATGGAAGACCGTAAGAAGAACGGGTATTTTTAAAATCAGAAATATAACCAATGGACCTACTTCGTTTCATAACTGCTGGTAGTGTGGATGACGGCAAAAGCACGTTGATCGGGCGACTGTTGTATGACAGCAAGAATATCCTGATCGACCAGATGGAGGCGCTGGAAAAGCAGAGCAGGAACAAGGAAGACGGCGAAATAGACCTGGCCCTGCTGACAGACGGACTCCGCGCAGAAAGGGAACAGGGCATCACCATCGACGTAGCCTATAAATATTTTTCCACCCCTAAAAGGAAATTCATCATTGCTGATGCTCCCGGGCATGTGCAATACACGCGCAATATGGTCACCGGCGCCTCCAATGCAAACCTGATCATCATCCTGGTAGACGCAAGAAATGGCATTGCAGAACAAACACGCCGTCATTCCATGATCGCATCTCTCTTGCAGATCCCGCATGTCGTGCTGGCCATCAACAAAATGGACCTGGTTGAATATTCGCAGGATGTGTACAATAATATCGTCATTGACTATGCGGAAGTTGCCAAATCGCTCGGCCTGAACGAGGTGATCTATCTTCCGATTAGCGCATTGAAGGGTGATAATATCGTAGACCGGTCGCAATCCTTTTCATGGTACGAGGGTCCTACCCTGCTGGAACTGCTGGAAAATATCGCCATTGA
>DATHGW010000340.1:0-7648 GCA_035317445.1 Puia sp. | reverse complement strand
GCATGTATGAAATAATAATTATAATTCAGTCCTATAGTGGCGTACTTACCTAAATTAATGGCGCTTTCCACCTTGCCCTCCCATCCATATGCAAAACGATAGTCCCTGAATTGTGATGTGTCGGTAACAGCGCCAACACTGCTCCCGGCGAATGGAACTAACCCCAAATGAAAGTTCATGTAAAGATTGGACGTTTTACTAAGGGGTAATTTGAAAAGCACCCCGGGACCAAAGGCAGTAGCGGCCAACTCAAACGATTTGGTATCAAAATAATCATAATATTGAAACCCGCCGAAGAGTACGGCCAGCTTTCCCCATTGTGCATTTTTTCCGAGTAAAATCCCGTAGCCGGTAATGTTGTCGACAACTTTTCTGCCGACGCCGAAATTTAATTCCGCCCGGAATTTGAAAAAATCAAAGGGCTTACGCGGACGAACCTCGAACGGATTACCATAATCAAGTTGAACATTGAACATTACACTACTCGTTCCCGATAAAAACTTGTTTTTTTCATCATTTATGGTGTGCCTTCCTCCGTAAAAAGTAATATTAACGGGCTCTTTCTGATAAATCTCTTTGTTGGTTCTCCTGAAAGATTTGCCCTGCAAAAGCCGGTTGAATCCTCTAATGGGATCAACTAATCCGGCCGCTATTTCACGGAAAACCCGCTCACTTCCCGTCGACCGGTCATCGAGGATGTTTGAGCTGACACGATAAAGTATTTCACCAAGGAGTATTCCATCAAATGTTGTATTGATTAGATCCTCCCGTTCCGGTGTTCCGGTTTCGCCGAAGATCTTCCACATATAGCTGCCTGCAAAAACAATAGGTGCGGATTCCCAGAAATTATAGCCCTGTGAACGCGCCGCGTTAAAATAAAAATTACCCATCATGGGATGAGAAAGGAAATTATTACCAAATCGGTCCTGGTCCCATTCCCAACCTGGTCCCCAGGGAAAGCCTGCATTTACAGTTCGTTTCCAGGAATGGATATCCACTTTCGCGAATTCCAATTTAAGCACGGACCTATCCAGTAAATTTAATAAAAGGTTCTCCCCAAAAACCTCCAGTGCCGGCTTCCAGACAGGATACTTTTTATTGTACTGGGGATCATCATTCAGCAGATCCATGTATTTGTTGGTCTTGGTCGTGTCAACAAGCGCTGTTTTTTTTGGCTCGTTGCCGGCAGAATCTGAATGGAGCAGGACTTTCTCCTTTTTAATATCCTTCAACTGTTTTTCCACATTGCCTTTCTCGGGTAAAATCGTATCGGTTGCAGGAACCTGTGCACAAAGAATGGTTGAAGACAAAATCAAATAAAATAATACGTAGATTTTTTTCATTTTTTTATGAAAATATTAAAAGGATAGTCAGTCAGTCGCGACCGGTTCGAATTCATTATGGGGCTTTCGCTCTAATCTAAAGACTGACAGATCATTCCGTCGCAAAACGCAGGCCATCACGGAAAACAAGCCTAAATAGGGTCAGCGAGAAAAATCCTGTAAACTATTTTCTCATTTGTGGAGATTAATCAACATTCGGAGCACATTGGCCTATTCGCTTAATAAACTGGCCTGGAATTATTGATTGATTGTCGTGTCGTCTGCGCCAGCAATAAGTGACTGGCAAGCATTTTCCCACAGAAAAAACACTTAGTCCCCTGGCAGGGTTATTGAAGATATCAGCTAAAAAGCAATATGAAAAAGACCATCATTACAGCGTTATGCGGACTATGGGTGTTATTTGTGTGCGCCCAGAACCGTTATAACCCACCAAAGCAGGTACGCGAATCATTCAGTAGAGAATATCCGCAGTCACAGCCTACGCAATGGCACCATGTTAACAACACGTGGAGCGTAGATTTTGACGACAGGGATCATGGCAACGGGGAAGTAACTGCCCATTTCGATCGCACTGGCAGTTTTTTAGACACACATATTTATTATGACAACAATGACGTCCCGGCGCCTGTAAGAGATAGGGTCCGTAGCCGGTATCCCGGATCTAGCAATGATGAATATACGCGAATTTACCGTCCCGGGCAAGGCGATATTTACCAGGTTCACGTAAGACATAAAAACAAGTACAGAACATTTTACATGAATGACAGGGGCGAGCAAAGGACATATCAGGACAGGCACTACTAGAACTAAGATCATTCAACGGCCTTGGCAATGGCCTGGAAGACGGATGAAGATTTGGTTTTTGCAAGAGCAGTTACCGGTAATAATTCAAACCCGGTAACTGCATCTTTTTTTACTTTATTCCCGCAATACAGCAACAGCGATTCTTTCGCGATCCTGTTCAAGTATTAACATTTGTCAAACAATTAATTCCCGCTTCCATATTGCATTTATTGATTTATCATTATATCTTGTAACATCCAATTATTCATATGAAGGGACTTATTCTTTGCGTTTTATTTTTACCTTTTTTAGGGCTGACCGCCGTTCGCAACGGGCAGGCGTCCTCGACAAATATAGTCGAAGTCCGTTCCGGTGACTGGCCAATGAATCTGGAAAAATCAGACACTTCTTATGCGCTGCTGTTCAGGGACCAGCAGGTGACGAACAGCGTGGTCATGGATACCCTCCCCTTTCGCAATCTCGAGCATTTAAAATATTTTCAACAGGCATTGACGGTATTGAAAACGGGTCATCATGGCGACATCGCCAAATTCAATGATTATTCCATCAAGAGAACCGACGTGAAATATAAAGGCACCTGGTACCTGTTGAGAATTAAATGGGGACTGACAAATTTTCAACAACCCGAAGCTGATCTAATGATCAAGACAATCAAGAACTTGTAAGAGTTTTCCACAAATGCGTAACAATATAATAATTGTTGATTTTGGCCGTTATACTGAGTTGAAATCAAGGCAATAACCGATACCTGAAAAAAACATCATGGATATGAAAAAACTTATTCTGATTTTGTTCTTCGTTCCTTTCTTCGCCAAGGCACAGTTTAAAATTGTCAATACGGCCACCATCAATTTGGTTGAACTTCGTACAGGAACCTGGCCGATCAACCTGCAAAGAATTACCAAAGAATCAGATACTACGTATGTGCTGTTGTTTCGTGACCAGCAATATACCAATGCCGAGAACATGACCACTCTGAAGTTTCGCGATGTGGAGCAATTGAAATATTTTCAAAAAGGTTTATCTGCGTTAAAGGCCGGATCGAATGGCGACATCGCGAAATTCAAAGAATATTCCATCAAAAGATCCGATGTTAAAAGAGATGGCGTATGGTATGTGCTTACCTGCAGTGATGGTCCGCTGACCAATTTTCAGCAACCAGAAGCAGATAAATTGATTGCGGCGATCAGCACTTTGTAAGGCACAGTCAGTCAGATTATTTTTTACACCCTATTCTTTCCCGGTCCTCCCATTTTCTATTGGGTAAGCTGAAACATAAAGTCATACATGTAAAAGAAATATTCCTGCATTTTCCCGGGCAGGGCTGCATCAAAAACGGACAAACCCTGTATCAAAAAAGGACAGGATTGAATCAACTCCATCCGCGCAAACCACAGATAATCATAAAGATGTCTTGCGGCATAGAAATAGCAGCCTCTTATCTCTATAATTCACAACATCACTCCCCATGCTAGCAAATTATTTCAAAATGGCCTGGCGAAACCTGCTTAAGAATAAGGCTCATTCATTCATCAACATTTCCGGGCTGTCTATTGGAATGGCTGTTGCCATGCTTATCGGCTTATGGATTTATGATGAATTGCGTTTTGACAGACATTTCAAGCATTATGACAGGATTGCGCAGGTTATACAAAATGTAACCAATAACGGAGAGGTGCAAACCTGGACTTCCGTCCCATACCCGCTCGCAGAAGAACTCCGAAAAAATTACGGCAGTGATTTTAAGCGTGTCGTCATGGCTGCAAGCTGGGGAGACCATATCCTTTCCATCGGGGAGAAGAAATTTAAGGACAACGGAACCTACTTTGAACAAGGTGCGCCTGAAATGCTCAGCCTGAATATGCTGAAGGGATCCTGGTCCAGCCTGGACGACCCCGCTTCTGTTCTGCTGTCTGCTTCGGCCGCAGCCGCGTATTTCGGCAAGGATAACCCGCTGAATAAAATTATTATCATTGACGGTCAGCCGCCGGTAAAAGTAACCGGTGTATATGAAGATTTTCCTTACAACTCTACTTTCTCAGGTGTTCATTTCATGTCAACCTGGAAATTTCTCTACAGCAATAGCGATGGATACAAAAATATGGAGGATCCCTGGAGACCTAATGCATTCACTTTATTTGTGCAGCTGCAAGACAATGCCGATATGCAAAAAGTTTCTGCAAGGATCAGGGACGCCAAACTTAAACGCGTAAACCCACAACTCGCAAAAAAGAAACCTGCATTATTTCTTCAGCCGATGCGAAACTGGCATTTATATTCCGAGTTTAAGAACGGCGTGAATGTTGGCGGCGCCATTCAGTACGTAAGGCTTTTTGGCATTATCGGTGTATTTGTATTGCTGCTGGCCTGTATTAATTTTATGAACCTGAGTACGGCCCGCAGTGAGAACCGCGCGAAGGAAGTGGGCATCCGCAAAACAGTCGGATCTCTCCGCAGACAATTGATTGCCCAATTCTTCAGCGAGTCTGTACTGACCGCTTTTTTTGCTTTTATATTATCTATTCTCCTGGTGCAGCTGGCGCTTCCTTTTTTTAATGAAGTGGCCGATAAAAAAATGTCTATACTTTGGAACAATCCCCTTTTCTGGCTGATCTGCATGGTCTTTATGTTCCTCACGGGATTGATCGCAGGAAGCTACCCCGCATTTTATTTATCTTCCTTCAAACCGGTGAAAGTACTGAAAGGCACTTTCAAAGCCGGAAGGCTGGCAGCCATTCCACGCAAAGCCCTGGTGGTACTGCAGTTTACGGTTTCGGTCACATTTATCATCGGAACTATTATTGTTTATCAGCAAATCCAATTTGCAAAAAATCGCCCTGTGGGATATGACAGGCGCGGGTTGCTCAGCATACCCCTGATGACAGCGGACATTCACAAGCATTTCAGTGCCGTAAAAGACGAATTGACAAAGACAGGAACCATTGTTTCCATAGCAGAATCACAAAGTCCAACCACGGGCATTTGGAACAGCACCAGCGGGATCAGTTGGCCCGGGAAGGATCCGGGCCTTTCCACCGATTTTGGTGTGGTCTATGCATCGCTGGATTACGGCAAAACCATTGGCTGGGAAATGTCATCCGGCCGAGATTTCTCTAAAGACTTTGTCTCCGACTCTTCAGCATTGATCCTGAATGAAGCCGCTGTCCGATATATGGGATTGAAAAATCCTGTGGGAGAGACCATCACCTGGTGGGGAAAGTCATATACGGTCATAGGCGTGGTAAAGGATATGGTCATGACCTCTCCTTATGCATTACCAAGCCCGGTTGTTTTTGGTTTGTCTGATGAAGGCGGAAACGTCGCCATCATCAGGATAAATCCTGCCAAGGGTACCAAGGAAGCATTAGCTAGTATTGAAACGGTCTTCAGAAAATTCAACCCGGATCAGCCTTTCGAATACCAGTTTACGGACGAAGATTATGGCAGGAAATTTTTTAATGAAGAACGCATTGGCAAGCTCGCCAGTTTCTTTGCCTTTCTCGCCATTGCCATTTCTTGTCTCGGCCTGTTCGGATTGGACTCTTTTATGGCAGAGCAGCGTACGAAGGAAATCGGTGTGCGCAAAGTATTGGGCGCTACACTGTTTAATGTCTGGAATTTATTGTCCAGGGATTTTGTGTTCCTGGTGACCCTTTCTTTTTTTATTGCCATGCCACTTGCTTATTATTTAATGTATAACTGGCTGCAGAATTATATATACCACACACCATTGTATTGGTGGATCTTCGCCGGTACAGCGCTTGGCGCATTGATCATCACGATTTCCGTGGTCAGTTTCCAGGCAATCCGCGCAGGGCTTTCGAACCCAGTAAGAAGCCTGCGTTCCGAGTGACTTGTCCTGCCGGCAAACGCGTACCTCGTACGCCGAAGCCTTGGCGAAGGCGTACCATTTTCCCGTGATTTTCGAATGTCTTCTCGCATATCCCTGTTTCGGGGGATGCAATTCATCACGTCGTTATATACTTTCAGGGATTATTACACTTTCAAAAAAAATATTTTTTATGAAAAGGATTTCCCTGTTGTCGATTATAATTATGCTGATGCTGGTTGTATACGGCTGTATCAAGACCAGCGACCTAATGCCCAAGCTCCCGCCGGATACTGACCCCGCTATAACCGAACCGGGTACACCCGTAGGAGATATGGTGAGTAAGGCCATCGGGAAAGACGGTGGCTCTATTTCCTCTGCCGATGGAAATGCGGAGTTGATCTTTCCTGCCGGCGCTTTGGATGCTGCCACGACGATCAGTGTGCAACCCATTTCCAACACCGCTCCAAACGGTTTCGGGAATGGTTATAGCTTTTTACCGGAAGGGATCAAGTTTCTCCAACCGGTCATCCTGAAATTTCATTATACGGCGGATAACCTGGCGTCAACCCTGGCCGGTTTAATGGGTATTGCGTTCCAGGATAGTATCGGCGCCTGGTACAGAGTAAATAATTGTGCCAATGATACCGTCAACAAGATCATTTCAGCCCCGATCAAGCACTTCAGTAAATGGGCACCCTTCGATATGCTTCATATTAATCCATCGCGACTGACCCTGGGCGTCGGCAAGAGCATCAACCTGGGGGTCGAAATGGTCGGCTCCGACGATGAGGTGGTCGAACTCAAGGGCGGTGATGAAGTGGCTCCGCTGAGCGGAAAAATAACCAATAAAAAAATTGTCTGGGCCGCTAATGGGGTCGTCAATGGGAATTCCAGTTTCGGTACACTGGCTGCAAGTTCGACCACTGTCGCCACGTTCACGGCGCCTGCAAAAGTTCCATCGGCTAACCCGGTTGCTGTAAGCGCAACCATTGACAACCATTTTAAATACGAAGGCAAGAGCTATAATAATGTCCAGTTGATCTCCAACATTCGTATCGTTGACGTCGAAGTGTACCTGTTGGAAATGAAAATACTGGACACGGTACTTAACTACGATCCCGATGTCATGGTCGTTTGGGATTCGGTGAGTATGAAGATCACCGTCCGGGATACCGTTGTGACCATTTCAGAAATTACCAATTTCCCGTCCAGTGCAAATCCTGCTCAATTAGTATATACCCACGATGCACATTATTTTGTTCCCGATCCGGTTGGTGAAATTAATGTGACCGGTGCGAGCGGAAAGATAGGGCCCTATGCCTACAATACCGGACCGGATGGAAGATTATTGGCTTTGAACTTTACCCATAGCGGAACCCATGACCCCAAGCTCAGGTATACCGCTGAAAATAACTATGAAGACTTTTCGGGAGGCGATTCCAATCCGGGATACCCAACGTCCTGGGCATTTGAAATACTGCCCGATGGTGACGTGGGAGAATATGTGCTGCCGCTGAATGGTATCCTGGAAAAAGTTGTTGATGTCAAACTTACCCTGCAGAAATAGATCTCTTTTAACCGTTAAACCTTAGCGTGTTGTTGAAGCAGGAGAAAAACCCTGGCACCAGCCGGGGTTTTCTATTTCAGTAGTGCGTGGTTGACCTACATT
>DATHGW010000339.1:0-11383 GCA_035317445.1 Puia sp. | reverse complement strand
CAGAGGATGGCGTATCCGTTACAGCGACGAATTTCTTCCACAGTCCCATTTTCATTTTTACGCACATTTCTATGATGATTCCTGCTGTTATCACCTAAGCAAAGATCATGCTGCGGTAAATATCGAATCGCTTTGTAATATGCTGTCGGCGGTGTTCATTCAATTGCCAACAGACCTTGCCTTGCCGAGACATCTATTGACGGCAGTGCTTTCGATCGCAGAATCAGCAGACAGGAAAATCAGGCAGGAACAAAGCAGTTTAAAAAATCCTGACATCGGCATTTTTAATTCCTTTTTACAGATCCTCGAAAAAAATTTTAGGGAGTCCCTGAGTATTGCTTATTATGCCCAAAAAACCAATTCATCCATTCGCAACCTTAACCGCATCTGTCAGATCTTTTTTGAAAAAAGCATTTCTGACATGATCACGACACGGAAAATGACAGAAGCCCGTAAACTCATTGGCAACACCAGTATGACCATTACCGAAATTTGTTTTAGCCTGGGTTATGGTGAAAAATCCTATTTCACCCGCGTGTTTCATAACAAGACAGGATTTACACCCACCGGATTCAGGAAGGCCATAAAAGAGGTTATTTCCTAAAAGTACCACAACTTGTCCTGAAAGTACCACGCAGGATTGGCACGATAGCTCATTTTTACATACTGAAATTCCTTGCATAATAAAGTATGACTCCCTGAAAACGCATTTCCTTTTTAATTTTTCCCCTTTGATTATTGTCCGGTTTATCGACAAAAGATCTCCTCGCCGTGCAGACAGCTCCTTGATTGCCAGCCAACATTGACATTACTCACTGGTAATGTATTTTACTTCAATCCTAAGAAAAGATGAAAAAGATATACTTCTTTATCAATGGCGCGCATTATACCATTACGGGCAATTGGTCCTGGTCGCTACCGGTGGAAGAGTTACTTTGTATTTCCATGTTCGTCTCCATGCCCGTAGACGATTTATATGCAGGCATGCTATTAGCGATAATAGATCCCGATTTTATTGATCCTCTAAGTGAAGCCTTGTCCCAAGATTTAAAGGGCAGGATCGAGCCCTTACAGTTCCGGATCATTACTAGCGAGGGACATGCCGAGATGATTTCCCTGGATTTTGTGGAATCATTCGGGCAGAACAGTTCTTTTAAAGGACTTGAAAAAAAGGAAGATGAACACCATTGCTGCCAGACAGCGATGGAAAAGGAACACAGGCTGTTCTCAAAAAATATTCTTAGCTATCAGGCCGCTGAAACATTAACATCGTCTGGCATCTGGCACATGAACCTGAATACGCTGGAGACTTATTATTCAGATAATGTCTATCGCATCTATGGCATAAAACCTCAGAGCATTGCCGCAGGCCTGACGACATTCGGGGAATATATCTATACGGAAGATCAGCAAATCGTAACGGATGTTTTTCAGCAGGCCTTTTCTTTGAAGATACCTTTGCATCTCGAGTTCAGGATAAGCCGGCCGGATGGCGTTCAGCGCTGGATAGAACAAATCACTATCTGGAATTTTGATGACAAGGGAGCCCGCATCCTTTCCGGCATTATCCAGGATATTACAGAACGTAAAAACGAAGAAAAAAACAATGAGTATGAAGAAGAAGCCAGCCATCTTAAGGAAAAACTCCTGAAAATTGACGAAGAAATGGCGCTTCTGGGCCATTGGCAGATTAATCTGAATACCCGTCAATCCTCATTTTCCACTCAATTTCACCGGATATTCGGATGGAAGAACGGAATCAATGAATTGACTCTTGACGAGATCATTCCTTTTGTTCACCATGAAGACCAGAAAAAAGTACAATACGGCCTTGACCAGCTCTTTCGGGATGTACAGCCCATCAATCTCGAATGCCGCATCATGGCGGCTGATGGCAAATTGCGGCATGTAAAATGGAGATCCGAAGTGATCACCACCCTGAATCAGGACCCAACAGCCATTGGCGTTTTACAGGATATTACCGAGCGAAAAAACATGCTTGCCGAATTGCAAAAAACAAAAGCCACTTTGGAATCGCAAACGATATTTTCTAATATATCCAATGAAATTTCCGGAATAGCTACCTGGACATGGGACGAAACAGGAATCATTTCCTGTTCTGAAAGTCTTTATTCCTTACTGGGATTAAAATTCTCGCCCAGAATATCCCGGGAAAAGCTCCTCGAAGCAGTGTATCCTGAAGATAAAAACACATTCTTCGAAAAGACAACCGCTATGTTCCTGAATAACACGCAAAGTGAATTTGAGTTCAGGACCATAAACAGAGGGCAGGTAAAATGGCTGAAAGCCATTTTCAGATGTCTGGTATTAGAAAATAAGAAAATCTTTTGGGCAACGGTCCAGGATATCAGTTCTGCTGTGAATATGCAAAAGGAACTGACCAGCCGGATCCATTACGCAGAAAGTCTCAGCGATAATATTATTTACCGCATCATTACGTTGGATACCGAGTACCGTGTGTTAGGCTGGAACAGAAAATGTGAAGAAGCGTATGGGCAGCAAAAGATAGACGTACTGGGCAGCAATATTTTTGATGTGCTGCCGCCGTTGAAAACGCCCTTTGTGGTAGAAAGTTTGAAAAAGGTATTGCAAGGCGAGAAAGTATACCTGCCCCAGGTAGCCGGATTTATTTCAGAAGGCTGGCTCGAAGTTTCGCTGACACCGCTCTCTGATGCACAAAACAAAATCATCGGCATACTTTGCTTATTACACGACACTACCGAAAATGTAAAATTACAGGATCAGCTGAAGCAACGGCTGTCGTTTATAGAACGGCTGATGGAAATTACGATGGACCGAATTATCGTGCTGGACAGACAAATGAACTACCTCTTTTGGAATAAAAAAGCAGAAGAGTATTATGGATTAACAAAGGAGCAGGTATTGAGCAAAAATATATTGGAAGTTTTTCCTTCTTCCGGCAATGGCTCCCATCATGATGAAATAAGAAAAGCGCTGAAAGGAAAAACGGTGTATATATCGCCGGGGGATGGTGGTCAGAATGCGAAATATGCGGAGACGTATATTATTCCTATTCTGGACGAAAAGGAGAATGAGGTGACCAGTGTTATGTGTATTGAGCATGATCTATGAGCTAGTGGTATGTGGCGAGTGGTACTAAAATCTCGCCACTCGCCATTCACCACTAGCCTATTTCGTGATCACCTCCTGCTTGACCATATCATCGACAACACTTTTACTAAATGCACTGGCCAGGCTCTTTGGTGAGCCCGGATCGTAAGATTTTGCCTGTGCCGAATAATCCAGCCTGTCATTTTTGGTGTCATATAAATTGGCTTCCAACGTATAATTCGTGGAGGTGGTATAATAGCCAGGGGTATAAATGCGGTCATACATCATCATGTAATATGGCCAGAAATGTCTTCCTATTCCATAATAGGGTGTATAGAATATTGTACCGGGCGTATAATATTTCTCCTTGGATTTATCTATAAGGGATACCACCATCACTCCATCAAAACTATCACCAGATAGCATTTTTACTAGTTCTGCTTCTTGCATATTACGGAAAGTTTTTGGACCATATTGTTTTGTAGAAGTAATCGCATTGATGCCATAAAGCCTCAATTGCTCGGCCATGGCATTCTCGATGTTTTCTTTAATCTCAAGGTCTTTAGGACCCATCAAACCGACCACCAGTACCTTCTCAAATTTTTGAGGGCTTATATCCGGGGCTTTCCAGGAGGATACAATTTTAGTGCTTGTGCAGGAGCCTAATACGATTACCAAAAAGAGCCATCCTATTCTTAGATTATTTCTCATACAATTTTCATTTAAAGTGAAGAAATAAAACATTGCCAGTCATATATTGTCAATTAGGATCGCCTTCTTAGTTTTTTGCATAAAATGACCCACCGGTTAATTTTGGGTAAGCCGGCAGGTCATGCTTTTGTTTCAACTGAGAGGTATGGTTTTCCTCTCTGGTTTTTTTTCCTGTAGCTTAGGAACCGTTACATGCAGCACACCATTTTCATAGTGTCCTTCTATTTTGTTTTCGTCTACATTTTCCGGCAGGGAGAAGGAACGGACAAATGAACTGGATATGAATTCACGGCGGGTGTACTTATCATCCTTTGTTTCCTTTTCTTCCTTTTTTTCTGCGCTGATGGTTAATATCTTGTTTTCTATTCCAACGCTAAAATCTTCCTTTTTCAGACCCGGGGCCGCTACTTCAATTTCATAACTCTTGTCCTTGTCCTTTACATTTACCGCTGGCATCTTGGCTTTTCTTAAGACATCTTCGTCCAGAAGGTCGTTGTCCCAGAGATTTTCAAACATAGAGCGCAGCGAAGGCGTGGTATTAAATTTTACAAGCTGTGACATAATAATTAAATTTAGATGGTTATGAATAAATGATTAATGAAATGGAATGAGATCTAATGCGATGGCCAGGCATGTTGTTTCAGGGAATGTAACAGTTCCTCGCGGGCATCTTTCAACCATTTGAGGACTTTGCTTTCGCTTGTTTGTTTGGCCTGTGCTATTTCGGGTATATCCATGCGGTAGATATAATACATCTTCATCACAGCCTCTTGTTCTTCGGGAAGTTCCCTGACCAGCTGCCCAATATCTGCATCATCTGCTTCTGCCAGGTTCAGAATTTCCTGCTCGGCCCCCGCATCGATCAATATTTCCTTCAAATCGTAGTTAGGCGCATTATAAAATTGCTCATCCAGTTCTTCGGTCAGTATAGGTATAAAGTCCGCATTCGCGGTCAAATCTTCCTGCATGTCTTTCATTTCCTGTTTGGTTAGCTGTTCCGTACTGACCTGCGACCTGAATTCCTTTTTGTATTTTTCATTCAGTTTGTCTATCTCCTGGTCGGCAAGGAAGTAAAAGCTCAGCGCCCATTTATCCGTGGCCTCAGTGTTGTTACTGAATTCCGCATACAAGGCCGCCACAACTTCATCCACGATATCCCGGATACTGAGCACATTTTTTTTGATCAATTGCAACAGCGCTGGTTTTTTACCGACCCTGTTTTTTATGTATCGTTTCAGTTCCGGTAAGGTTGTATTAATAAGGTTGGCGAAAGCGCTGCTCTCCGGTTTTTTTGCATCGTGTCTTAATCCCGGCAAGAGCTTTTCAGCTACCTGCCGCAGACGGTATTGTCTTTTTTGCAAATATTCCCGTCGTTCCACATGTACCTGTTCTCTCACAAGGGATATCAGCCTGTCCAGAACATTGTTTACTACAATCACAGCCTTGCGGCCCCGCTCTTTGACAACAATCTCCTTGCTTTTCATGTTCAGGGAGGCCGTAATGATGTATTCGTCATCGCCTTCCCCTCGCACAAATATTTCCAGCACCAGCTCTTTGGGATAATGGTTTAGCATCTTTTTTAATCGTTTCAGTTTCTTCTGCACTTCTTCCTCAAAAAAGGGTTGCTGGTTAGCTGGTTTTATCAGGTGCAGGTGCTGTATGTTATACTCCATGTCATGTATTTTTTGCAGAAGGATAGCGATTGTTCGACAATATGCCCACCTGCAATGCTGCTACCAGGGGATTGGAAACCTCAGCATTCAGCAGGATGAGTTGTAAAGCTAGACCCGATACCAGCCAGTCTTTTTTTATTTCACTGGAGCATACGAAAATATTTTTAAAGTGAAGCGATAGCGATAGTCCGGCCACCAGGCAGGCGGTGATCGCCTTTTGTATGGCCGTCTCCAGTTCGGCTTCATCATGCAGCCCATTCAGCAAAAGACGGCTTGCATAATACCTGAGATTGAAGGCAAAAAACATTTCCTCCTTGTCCATTGCCAGCAATGAATCCTCGACATGGGAAGCATATGAATAATATGATATGGGATCTTTGATCATAACAAGAGAATTTAAGCAGTAGCCGTCATCCCATGTCCCCGTTCAATTGCCTTTACAACAGGGTGAGCTACCCCACAATGTGGACATTGGTAATCGCCATACTCTACTAATTCAAATGGCGCATTTTCGGAGCCTTTTATGTGATCCTGTCTATTGGCGGGAGTGGATAACTTTGCCATGGATTCTATTTTTTGAGTGATCATTTGTAAGCCTGGATAAAATTAGGTTCAATATTCATTCTGAATCACTACTAGTTACTGACAGGAGGTTTGAGTGATAAAAAAAACAGGCAAAAATTGGCTGTGTATAATTTTAAAAGATTGATGTTTGTGGGTCCCCTTGACAATTTCCCAGGCCTTTTTATACGACATATTCATTTTCCTTGCAGCCTGGTTTATAGAACCTGTTTCCTCGATGCCGCGAGCAGCTACTGGTTACTGACAGCATTAAAATATTGAGTTATGAATATAGGAATTATCGGCTGCGACAGCCAGATTTTCAATGTGTTAAGAAATTCTTCGATGCCGCTTTGTCAGTGCCAAATAGACCCCAGACACAGTGAGAACGCAAATAGAACGCAAATAGAACGCAGATAGAACGCACACCAAACGCAGGCAATCCCCGAATACCCTCTGCGTTCTAAGTGTTTTTTCTCACTTTTTTATGCCTCTTGGGTATAATTCTTGTGGCATTTACATAAACATTATCCGTATGAGTAAGATACCTTATGGAATCCAGGGGCCTATTATTGGCAAGATCGGATCCATCGTTGGCTCTTCCCGGAAGGGCGTTCCATATATTAAATCAATTCCCAAAAAACGCAGCGCCAAGGCGGGTCCTGGCGAAGCCGCCAATCGCAGCAAATTTGCCATGGCCCATCGGTGGCTGCAACCTGTATTAGATTTTGTGCGTGAAGGATTTAGAAATTATAGTCCGACCGTGGAAGGTTTTTTGGCTGCAAAATCCTGGCTGCTTCATCATGCATTTGAAGGGGCTGGGCCGGATATGCGCATCAACGCGGCGCTCGCAAAACTGAGTCATGGTACACTTCCTTTATCAGAAAATATCGCAGCAGAAAAAACCAATGACGGACAATTGCATTTTTCATGGAACCGCAACCATGTAGAAGACGGCCATCCCAGGGATCAGGCCATCCTACTGGCTTATGACATTCAACATGCATTTGCGAATTTTTTAGTTACCGGTCAGTTCAGGGAAACAGGATCGGATCTGTTGCGTCTACCCATCGATACCGAAAGAACTTATCATATATACTTTGCCTTTGTGGCTCATGATCGCAGCAGACAGTCGGACAGTGTTTACCTGGGAACGGTTAGCCAATAAGCAAAACAGCTTTATCAATAAATTCTTTAGCGGGGCGCGTCGATTGAAGAGGTCAGTTATAGTTTGTTTGATCCATTTTACCATACACCGGAAGGTTATATTTTATTTCGCAATCATCAGCATGGCTATCGTACAGGTAAAAACTAATCTCCCATTCGTCCTCTGAAATCGCAGCATGGGGTTTTTTCTTATCCACTACAATAAATCCTGAACATGAATTCTGTTGGCTCCTTTCATTGATAATGCCTCCCATCAGCGGCACCACCAAACCATCACTCTGACGATCATCCAGATCAATACTTCCGCCGGGATAAATATCGGCTTCAATTTTAACGCGGCCGTCACGGAAGGAAAACGATGAAGGCGACGCATGCCTGTTGGAAACGACAAGGAACTGCCAGTCACCCTCCAATGAAAATTTGGAGTTTTCAAAATCAATGCTCACCTGCATCAGGGGTAGATGACCCGCTGCATGATAGGTCGATGTTTCAATCCTGGAAATAGTAGACGCCGCCGGAACGATCGCATATTCGAAACGCTGGAGTAAATTATTCTTTTTCATGACCTGGTGTTTGTTGTGAATGGATTGATTTGCTCACGTAAACCTACAAACCCACATAACTTTCACAAAGCCCCTGTCGATGAATGGGCATGTACAGTCGGTAAAATGCAATTCGAACAGGTAAATGCTTTTTTTTTCGTGAAGCAGCTAAAAAAATAGGGCCGCATAGAAATGCGGCCCGGTAACCAAAACTAACTGCCTATGAGAAAGACTATATTGAAGATGTATACACTTTTTGATGTTTTTATTTCTTATTCCCGTATTGTTTTCTAATCACACAGTAAAGATATTGACACAGGCCATCCTCGCTCAGCATATACGACCAACGGGCAAAAACCATCGTCGAAAAAGAATTAATGATCGCCGTACCGATGGAAACCTATTCTATTTGCCGGGATCATGGATGGCAATTCCTTCTTTGATTTCGTCATTTGCATTCGCAATCACCCGGTCGCCTGATGTGAGCTGGCCAAAAACTTCCACCTGGTCCGCTGTTTCATTTCCGGAAAGCACATCTACCTTAAGGGTATGGCCGTTGCGTACGGCAATTACATATTTTCTTTCCGTTGAAATAACCAGCGCGGCCCGGGGAACAGACAATGCGTCGGCATTGCCCTTTGAGTACAATACCACATCCGCATACATGCCCGGCGCGAGTTTACCGGCTTTGTTTTGTACATCAATCTCTACACGCTCCGACCGGAACTGGGCATTGACATTATCGGATTTCCTGCTGATAAAACCCTTCACCCGTTTCCCGGGAAATGCGCTCGTAATAAATGAAACCGTATCCTTTGTCATGAATGTACCCGCAATGCTTTCCGGGATATCCACCTGTAACCGGAGATGATCCACTTCTTTTAATTCAAGCATGGGTTTGTCTTTTGCTTCTGCGCTCACCAATGCTCCCGGGTGAACATTGCGTTCCGTGATGACGCCATTGAATGGGGCAATAACCCGAAGATAACCCTGCATGGTCTGTTGCATAGACCAATTCGTTTTTTCCGCATTGGCCAGCGAACTGTCTGCTTCCATCTTAGCTCTGGCTGTCGAGAGATCCAGCGGTGAAATGGCGCCTGCCGTCGCTGAAGCCTCCAGCAAACGCTGGAAATGTTCTTTGTCAATCGCAAAATCCGCTCTTGCCCTGGCATATTTTTCTCTTGCCTGAACGGTGGCCTGCTCCGTTTCCGGCGCATCCAACAGCATCAGCAATTCTCCGGTATGCACAACGGATCCGATATCGACATAAACCTGTTTCACATAGCCATTGACCTTGGGAAAAATACTGACTTCCTCGTAAGCCGAAAGCTGGGCGGGCAATTTGATCATAGTCGCGACACCGGATGGAACAACGCTGGCCAGCTGGTATGCCGAACCTTTCGCCGGGGTCCTGATTACACTGGTTTCCTTTTTTGGGTCCGATGTACAGGCAGTCAAAAGGAGAATGCCGAGGATAAAAATAGGTTGCAATTTCATGATGATTTTTTTTCTTTGAATTTATTTTTCTTCATCTTCCATTAACAGGGAAACAGATTTAAATGATTTCTTTTCCATGATCCATCCGTATACCAGCGGCACAATACATAACGCCGCAATCGTGGACGCAATCAGTCCGCCAATGACTGCACGGCCCAATGGGGCAGACTGATCGCCTGCCTCCCCCAGCCCACTTGCCATCGGGATCATTCCGGCAATCATCGCGAGGCTTGTCATCAAAATCGGACGCAGCCTTATGCTTGCACTGACAACGGCTGCCCGAAAAGGATTTTTATATTCGAGACGCAGGGACTCTGCATTGGTCACGATCAATATCGCGTTGGCAACAGACACGCCGGTACTCATGATAATGCCCATATATGATTGAAGGTTTAACGTGGCGCCTGTTGCCAGCAACATGAGCATGGCGCCCAGTAAAACCGCGGGTACAGTACTCAGCACCGCAATGGAAAGACCGAAGGACTGATAGTTAGCCGCGAGCAAAAGCAGGATCACCAGGATCGCGGCGATAAGTCCATTTTGTAATGAATCAAGGGTTTCAGTAAGCAGGGATGACATGCCTTTTATCTCCGGCACCAGACCGGTGGGAGGCGCTCCCATTTCGTCAACGGCTTTTTGCACAGCCCTTGTGGCACTACCCAGATCCTTTTTGTGAATATTGGCACTTACCGTTATAAAACGTCTCGGACCACTTCGGTCAAATTCTCCCGGAAGGGTATCCATCGTCAGCCTGGCCACTTCTGAAAGAACGGGTCGCATCTGGCCCTTGACCAGTGGTACGGACTGCAGTTGCGCCAATGAATTCATATTGTATTCCGGAACCTGTACCTGTGTTTGATAGGTATATGCCGTCCGCTCATCGAGCCAAAGGTTTTTATTGGTATACCGGCTGGACGAAGTGACATCAGTAATGCTTTTGGATACATTGTCAAGCGATAGACCCATTAACGCGAGTTTATTCCGGTCGACTTCTATATTGATCGTGGGAAAATGTAATGGTTGCGCAATTTGTATATCACGTAAAAAGGGAACCTGATGAAGCTTTTCTTCCAGCTGCATGGCGTACTGGATGATATCCTTCATATTTTTTCCGGCCACCCTCACTTCAATGGGCGTGGACGCGCCTTGTGACATGATCTTTTCCGTTAGTTCAATGGGTTCAAAAGAAATGTGCACACCGGGATAATGACTGGCGATCACGCCGCGGAGCGTTTCTTTCAAATTTTCCATATTGGTTTTGTAATGTTCATCCAGGTTCACCTGGATCACGGCTTCATGGGTTCCGCTATTGAAAATGTATAGATTGCTCGCTCCAAAATTGCTGGGCACCAGTCCAACATAGGCCGACGTGATGGCCACATGATGATCGACCGTGGAATCAATGAGATCGAGTATGTCCTTCGTCGTTTGCTCGGTAATTTCCAGCCTGGTTCCGTCGGGTTCCCGTACGCGGAGTTGTAATTGTCCGTTATTTGTCTTCGGCAGCAGATCTTTCCCGATGATGGCATAACAAGTCGCTGCCGCGCCGAAAGCGAGCAGCAGATATATCATGACGATCAGTTTTCTTTTTGGCATCCAGCGTTCAAGCCTTACTGCGAGTCCTTTCTTTAAACGCTGAAAAAAACCATTCTCTTTCTTGTGTAAGGCTTCTTCTTTTTCATGCAGGCTGATTTCTTTCCTTTCTTCTTCATCGAGGGCAAGACCGGCATGCGCGTGGGGTTGTTGATGATGGTATTGAAAACGCTCCGCTTTCAACAGCCATACCGAAATCACCGGCACCAAAGTTTGCGCGGCAAAAAAAGAAACGATCATAGCAAAAGCGATAGAAAGCGAGAGGGGTAAAAACATCGCTTTTGGAACACCATTCATCACGAAAGCCGGCGCGAACACGGCCAGGATGCAAAGCAGGATAAGTAATAAAGGAAATGAGATTTCGGAACAGGCATCCAGAACCGCTTGTTTTTTTGGTTTACCCATTTCAAGATGCTGGTGTATATTTTCTATCGTCACCGTGGCCTGGTCAACCAGGATGCCGATGGCCAGTGCAAGACCACTCAGGGTCATGATATTGATGGTTTGTCCGCAGAGCTTGAGAAAAAATACCGCGCTGATCACGGC
>DATHGW010000338.1:0-9348 GCA_035317445.1 Puia sp. | reverse complement strand
GCCGCGGGAATTGATAACCTCGGTAACCAGGAGATTGCAGACCTGAAATTTCACCAGGGATACTGCTATTTTACCCTGCAACAGTTTGACCAGGCGAGGCCCCTGTTCGATGCCATCCGGCAAATGCCTAAGAATCCCAATTACATCGATGCCAATTATTATTACGGGTTCATCAGCTTTTATAAGAAGAGCTACCAGGAGGCGCTGGATGCATTCAGGGTGGTGCAGGACCGGCCGGCTTATTCAAAAGTGGTAGCTTATTATATCGCCAACATTTACCTGATACAGAATCAGAATGATAAAGCCATCCAGTATGCCGCCGCTGAACTGGCCAAGGGCGGACAATATTATGACCTCGAACTGAGGCAACTGGTGGGGCATGGATACTATGAAAAACAGGATTTTCAAAAAGCGCTGCCCTACCTTGAGCAATATGTCAGCCAATCGAAAAAAGTATCGCGGGAAGCGCTTTATGAATTGTCTTATTGTTATTATCAAACTAAAAATTGGAACAAGGCGATTGAAGGATTTAAGCAATTGGGTGGCAAAGAAGATTCCCTGGCCCAGAATTCAATGTATATGCTCGGCGATGCCTACCTGAAAACCGGCCAGAAGGCTAATGCAAGAAATGCCTTCCTGTTTTGTTCCTCCAATAGCAGGAATAATATTCAAAAGGAAGTGTCCCAATACAACTATGCAAAGCTGTCTTACGAATTGGGCTACCAGGATGTGGCTTTAGCCGAATTGCGGGATTTTCTGCACAACTATCCTGCATCTGCCTATAATAATGAAGCAAAGGAGCTGTTGGTTAACGTGCTGACCAATGCCAACAACTACAAGGATGCACTATCGCTCATGGACAGCCTTGGATCATCCGGGCAAAACGCAAAAAAACTATACCCGCGCATCTTATACGGCCGCGCCGTGGAACTCATCAATGACGGTCTGTTGATCCAGGCTAACGATTTACTGGACAAGGCGCTCCGGGATGCCAATAGTACACCGGAACTTCCTTTCATCAATTTCTGGAAGGGAGAAACTTCTTACCGGCTCAACAGGATTGATGATGCCATTCGCTATTATTTCGAATACCTAAAAAGCAATGCTGTCAATGGCGAAGCAAATCCTACAAATGCAAAATACGACCTCGGCTATTGCTTTCTGAAGAAGGAGAATTTCAAGCAGGCTCAGGGTTATTTTGAGCAGGTGGCGAAGACAGCAAGGATCGACGCATCTTCACTTGAGCAGGACGCGTACCTGAGGGATGCCGACTGTTATTATATGGACCGCGATTTCAAAACGTCCCTGGCCATGTACAATAAAGTGCTGGAATATTCCTGGCCTTCCAGCGACTATGCAACTTTTCAAAAGGCCATGATTGCAGGGATCAATAATGGCAATGAAAAGATCAGCCTCCTCAATGGAATGATCCGAAAATTCCCCTCTTCAGGATTGGTGCCCGATGCCAATATGGAGATTGCCAATACCTACCTGGGTAACGAGCAATTCAAAGAGGCCATTCCCTATTTGAAAAACGTGATCAGTGCTCCTGGAAACGAAGCATTGAAACCCAGGGCCTACCTGAGGTCAGGCATCGCCTATTATAACCTTAACAGCAACAAAGAGGCGTTGAACCAGTATAATATTTTACTGAAACAATTTCCCAATTCACCCGAAGCACAGGAGGCACTGGACAATTCGAAATCCATTTATGTCGAAGAGGGAAGAAGCAGCGAATACGTAAATTTTGCAAAGTCACTCGGTGTGGATATTTCCTCGAACCAGGAAGACCAGCTCGCTTATCAGGAAGCCGAGGTTCAGTTCAACAACGGGAGTTTTGCCAATGCAACGCAACGCTTTGAAGAATATCTCAGTAAATTTCCCGACGGGAAATATTCACTTGAAGCGAATTATTATAAAAGCGAAATCTATTTCAACCAGAAGAACTGGACCAAATCCGCCGGCGGATATGAAGCGGTCGCCGACAAAGCCCCCAATAAATTTGGCGAGAAATCATTATTGCAGGCAGCCCGGATTAATTTTTTCTATCTGAAAGACTATGCAAAGGCGGAAAAATATTTCACCAGGCTAAAAGATTTTGCTTCATCGCAGGAAAACAAAATGGAAGCCATGCGTGGGCTGCTGCGCAGCCAGTACGAGTTAAAAAAATGGACCGATGCCGTCGCGAATGCCAAAGACCTGCTCGATCAAAAAGGGCTGAGCACAGACGACCGGATACTCGCCAATCTGTCTATTGCAAAATCATATCAGGCCAATAACCAGTGTGATGCTTCGTTGCAATATTTCAGAACCGTTGCTTCATTGAGTAAGGCCGCCTATGGTGCAGAGGCTCGCTATGAGACGGCCAATTGTCTCTTCCAGCAGAACCAGTTGAAGGAAGCGGAGAAAGTGGCTTTCGAAGTCATCAACAAATCAGGGTCCTACGAAGAGTGGGTGACTAAATCTTACCTGTTGCTGGGAGATATTTATTTTAAAGAGAAAGACTATTTTAATGCCAGGGCGACATTCCAGAGCATTTCAGAAAATGCAAAAATGGAAGACCTGAGACAACTCGCAAAACAGAAACTAAACCAGGTGGCAGACGAAGAAAGGAAGGGCAGTAAAATAAGTGGCGATAACTAACCATGAAATACAAATTCAGAACTGATCGTACAATGATGAAAAAAATATTTTTTTTATTGGGAAGCTTTCTCCTGCTGTCTGGAATTTTCGTGCAGGCACAGGACAGCACCAAACGCAAGACCATCAACATTACGTCCAGTTTCAAACCGGTATTAAGGGATGCCGCGAAGATCAATTTTAATGCAGCTCCCCCCATTGCAGACACAGCAAAACCGCGGCTTACTTATAATATTCCTTCGCAATACCTGTTTCTCACGTATCAACCGGCAGAATTGAGGCCTGTGGCGCTGCAGGCAGATTCCATGCTGTATATGCAAAATGACAACTACATCAAGGTAGGCATTGGTAACGTGCACCAGCCGTATATCAAGACGGGCTTTAGCTTTGGTGACGGGAAAAATACCTTGTTCAATGTTTTTGGCGATGGCTACAGTTCGAAAGGTAAGCTACCCTTTCAAAAAAACAACCTGGCCGCCGTTGCTGTTTCAGGTATCGTAAAAACGAAAAATAACCTCGAGTGGAGTGGTAAATTGGGCTTCAGGACCGATGGCTATTATTTGTATGGGTTCAATCCCGATACCCTGAAATACAATAAAGAACAATTGCTGCAGCGCTTTCAGAACTTCGAAGGAAATTTTGCTTTAAGAAATGTGGTGCCAACTGAATTCGGACTTACCTATAATCCGAATATCCACGTTTCTGTTTTTACTGACAACCATACCCCCAAGGCAACAGAATCAAATTCTGTACTGAATCTCCCTTTGGAAAAAACCATTGGCGAAAATTTCGCTTTCGATCTCGGATTTACGGCGAGCCTGACGAATTATAAAATTGGCGGAAATCCTGCGATCCAAAACAATTTGTATTATGTGTCGCCGGCACTATCGTATCACAATACCAACCTCAAGTTAAAGGCAGAGCTCACACCATCGTGGGACAACGGCATCTTTCACCTGTTACCGAACCTGCTTGCCGATATAACGACCAATGACAAGCGGTTCACCCTGCAATTCGGATGGATAGGATACTATGACAAGGGTAGTTATCAACGGTATGCTTCCATCAATCCGTGGCTGGCGCAACCGGTCAGACTGCTGAACACAAGAGTAGAAGAAGGTTTTGCGGGTTTCAGGGGTTCGATCAACAATCACTTTAGTTATGCCGCCCGGGTCGGACTTGTTCAATTCTGGAACATGCCTCTGTTCGTCAACGATAGTCTGGACGGGAAAACATTTCCTATCCGTTATGAGATCAACCTTAAGTCTGTGCTGATGCATGGAGAAATTACTTATGCCCAGGGAGAACAATTTACGGCGACTGCAGCGCTCACGATCAATCAATATTCTCCCAAACACGAAATGAAAGCCTGGGGACTGATGCCGCTGGAATTCACCACCACGTTGCGCTGGCAATTACTGAAAGACCTTTGGATCAAGGGCGACCTGTGGGCCTTTGATGGCGCGCCATACCTGGGCAAGGACAACAATACCCATAGCGGTCAGGGCGCCTTTGACCTCAATGCCGGCATCGAATTTCGCGTAGCCCGACAGGTCAATCTCTGGCTCCAGATGAATAATATTTTCAACAATCAATACGAACGCTGGCACCAATACCAGGCATATGGCTTCAACATCCTTGGCGGAGTTATTTTTTCTTTTGGACAAAAAACAAACTAACTCATTTGCACACTAATTTTGTATTTGCTCATGATAGAGATACTAAATAGTTATTTATTCCAGCATAAGAGCATCAGCATTCCCGGGCTGGGTACCATCTATATGGAAACGATACCAGCCAGTGTGGATACAGCGACGCATAATATGTTACCCCCGCTTTATTATTTCCGTTTTGATAAATATGTTGACGCGCCGGACAAACAATTCTTTTCATACCTGGCTGCCAGGAAGGAGATTGCCGATTATGAAGCCATCAGGATTTACAATGAATTTTCTTATGCCTTGCGGGAAAGTGTAGATCGAGAGGAAAAAGTGAAATGGGAAACCGTGGGGGAATGGAAAAAGAATGCGGAGGGGAATATTTTGTTTGAATCTGCATTAGACAATCCGGCATTCCTCCGGCCGGTTCCTGCAAGAAAAGTGATTCATCCGGATGCGAGACATGTATTGCTTGTCGGCGACAATGAACGCACCAGTGTTGAAATGAATGAATGGCTGAACCATGAGGCAGATGCAACTGAGGGCGGCAGACCCTGGTGGATCTATGCCCTAATCGTTGCGATCATCTCCGTTTTGCTCTTGTTGTTCCATTTTTCATACAACGGTTGGAACATCAATTCGGTCGGCAATCCACAAAAACTGGAGGTGCAAAAATAATGGTTCGATATACTGCCTGTCCTGTTTGCGGGTCCGGCAAATTAAGGCCGGTATTCAGGGTAACTGACTATGCGGTTTCTCATGAGCATTTTGAATTGGGCGCCTGCTCCGATTGCGGACTCAGGTTTACACAGGACGCTCCCGGTGAAGCCGATATCCAGCGGTATTATCAATCCGACGAGTACATTTCCCATAGCGATACGAATAAGGGACTTATCAATCGCTTATACCACATTGCGCGCAAGCGAACGCTGACCAGTAAGCGCAGTTTACTGTCCGCTGAGACCGGTTTGCAAAAAGGAACCCTGCTGGATATCGGCGCTGGTACAGGCGCTTTTGTTCAATATATGCAAAAAACAGGCTGGCAGGTAACCGGTCTCGAACCCGACGAGCAGGCGAGGAAAAAGGCCTTAGACCTTTACCAGGTTCATTTACTCTCGTTGGATAAACTATATGATCAGGATGAAAATAGGTATGACGTTATTACGCTATGGCATGTACTTGAGCATGTTCACAAATTGCATCAATACCTCGATCAGGTGAAAAAAATGCTCAAGCCTGCGGGACGAATTTTCATTGCGGTGCCCAACTACACTTCTTATGAAGCAGGGGTTTATCAGAACTACTGGGCTGCATACGACGTGCCCCGGCACCTGTATCATTTTTCGCCGGCTTCCATGAAACAATTATTACGGATCCATGATCTGGTTGTACACGGCATCAGGCCGATGTGGTATGATAGTTTTTACATCAGCCTCCTGAGCGAAAAATATAAGACCGGTAAAGACCATCCCATAAAGGGATTTTTGAATGGAGCTGTGTCCAATGCAAAAGCATGCTTTAACATAGAAAAATGCAGCTCTTTAATTTATGTGGCAGGAAAAGCCTGAACCCTGTCTCACGGGTCAATTGAATTTTATCTCATAAATATTCGGCCACATTTTTCCCGTTACATAGATCTTCTTTGTGGCAGAATCATAGGCAATCCCATTCATGTCTATCGATCCGGGGTATTTATTTAGCGCCTCGTTTTTTATCGCATCGAAATTTGCTTTTGCCACAATCTTCCCGCTGGCCGGGTCAATTTTTAAGATATTATTGGTTTGATACTGGTTGGCATAAATGAACCCGTCAATATATTCCAGTTCATTCAGGTTGCCGATAAAACCATTGTTGTTGTTCACACCCAAAATTTTGATCAGCTTGAAATTGTTAGGGTCAAGGTAGCTGATGTTGCTGGTCCCATCTGTCATAATGAGGTAGGTACCATCGGTCGTCATGCCCCATCCTTCATTCATAGGGAAGGTGAACTCACCTATTTTCTTAAAGGTTTTTGCATCGTAAATAAAGCCAATTTTTGTGCTTAACGTGAGTTGGTAGACTTTTCCGTTCAGGAATACAATGCCTTCGCCGAAGTACTTGTTCCTGTCGATTTCAGCCTTGGGTTGAATTTTACCCGTTTTGGCATCCACTGTTCCGAAAAGGGATCGTGTGTTCGATTCATCTCCGGGGGGGTGGCCAGTGCTTTCATACAACTGTCCATCATGCACCAGCAAGCCTTCGGTAAAGGAGGCGGTATCGTGCGGCAGGACGTGCAAAACAGTAAAACCAAGCTCTGCAGGCGCATCGGTCCCGGGACTGGTGGACTGGGTCGAATCGGAGGTATGGTTATTGCAAGAAAACAAAAAAGCCAAAGCAATGATCATTAAAGCCTTCATCATAAAATGACACATAAACGGCAAAATTAATGTTCGCTGGCCTTAAATCATCGGAATACTTCTAAAAATTGCCTTAAAAATTTGGATTTACCAACAAAAATACATTGTTTTACAACAGCTTATCGTCTGAATATCACTTCTGCATCCATGTTCACCATAGGACTCTCCAAGTGTTATTCAAACTTCCTTATTCAATTGTACTGGTTTTGGCCTAACCAATCTCCTATAATCAACCAGAGAAATCTTGTTCGTTCCAGATTATTTTTGTGATGCCGTGCCGCATTTGTTTCCGGATTTCTCATCCGTTACGACTCCAATATCTGTAATTCTTTTTTTATCGTAGGTCATTCCCTGATTCAATCCCTCTGAACTCACCCCTCCAATCCTTTGAGACACTGATTGAAATTAATTTTCATGAAATCAGTTGTACTCTTCTTGTTGTTTGCCTGTTTTCGCTTCCTGGCCATCGCCCAGCAGGAATGTCGGTCGACGCCATATAAGGACGAACAGATCCGCCAGTTCCCGCAATTGGCCTCCAATATAGCTGCTATTGAATCTTTCACGCAGGATTGGCTTCAAAAACGAAAAACAGCTGTCAACGATATTCATTCGCCCGTGCATGATATACCGTTAATCACCATCCCGGTGGTTGTTCATATTCTATATAATACCGCGGCGCAGAATATCCCTGATGTCCAGGTACTTTCGCAAATAGATGTGCTCAACAGGGATTACCGGCGCCTGAATGCGGATACCGTGAGAACGCCAGACATCTTTAAGGAGTTTGCCGCGGATTGCGGAATACAGTTTGTCCTCGCCAAGGTAGATCCCGCAGGGCATGCGACCAATGGTATTGTCCGGAAACGCAGCAATATGCTCGCGTTTAATATCGATGATCACATTAAGTCCGCCGCAACAGGTGGCGATGATGCGTGGGAGGCTTCCAGCTATTTGAATATCTGGGTCGGCAACTTGTCGACGGGCATCCTGGGTTATTCAAGCGTTCCCGGATGCAACAAAGAAAAAGATGGTATTGTGATCCAGTATACGGCATTTGGAACGACGGGCTCCCTGATTGCGCCATATAACAAGGGCCGCACAGCAACTCATGAAATAGGACATTGGTTGAACCTCATTCATACCTGGGGTGACGCAGAATGCGGCGACGACCGGGTTGATGATACACCTCCGCAAAAAGGGCCGAATCGCGCCTGCCCCGGCGCCATCAGGATCACTTGCGGAACCGGCCCTTACGGCGACATGTATATGAACTATATGGACTTCACTGATGATGCCTGTCTGAATATGTTCAGCGATGGTCAACGCGAACGGATGCGCGCTTTGTTTGCTCCCGGTGGCCCAAGAAATTCATTGCTGAATTCTGCAGCTGCCACAGCTGCTTCGGGTTCTGCTCCGGTGGATTTGATTCCAACAACAGATAATGGCAATGGCAGTCTTCAGATCTATCCAAACCCTGCATACCAGCTTGTTTCCATACAAATCTCCGATTCATTGCCTGCCCCGCTTGTGTTGGGCATCTACAATGCGATGGGGCAGAAAGTCATGACTACCCTCCTCACGCAGCATCTTCAGCAGGTGAACGTGGAAAGACTCCCACAGGGTGTTTATTACATTAAAACAGAAAACAGCAAAAACAGGTATATTGCGAGAATGGTAAAAATGTAAGGCGAATTCAACAACACCCCCGACGGTCGCAGACCTGCGGGTTGCTATTTCCCAATCAATTTCTTTGAAATCATCTTCCCGATTTCCGGCGCCAATGCCACGCCCATACCTGCCATGCGTACGGCGCAAAAAATGTTGTCCTCCACTTTCCGGATAATGGGAATTTTTTCGGCACCAATGCCCATGATCCCGCTCCACCTGTGCTCAATGGAATACTGTTGATCCGGGAGGATGACGGTTTGAAGAAATTTTTCCAGTTCAAGCTGAATTTTTTCCGAAGTGGCCAGTTCATAAGTATGTTCTTCTTCGAATGCAGTGTTGCGTGCTCCACCCAACAAAATCCGGTCGCCGAGATTCCTGAAATAATAAAATCCTTCATTGTAATGAAAGCTGCCCTTGAGTCTGATCCTGGGGATGGGCCCGGTCACCAAAATCTGTCCCCTCGCCGGCTCAACGTCCAGGCCGGGCAGCAATTGCCTGGCAAACGCGTTGGTGCAGATCAGGAGCTGATGGGTTGATAAGTTGAAGGGTTGATTGGTTTGAAGCTCGATCTGTCCATTGATTTTTTCGAATCCTTTAATTTCTATATTGTTCAGGACCGTAACACCCATGGACTGCACCCTGCGCAACAAAACATCGCATAATTTTCCTGAATGAAGCTGTCCTTCCAGTTTGTTCTCGATCACATGTTGAACGCCGGAAAAGCCAAATGCGCCGATTTTCGCGTCGGCGAGGTAAAAGGCTTTGTTCGTTTTAATTATTTTTCTCAATTTCTGGTTAAGCCAGTCAATATTCGACCTCAGGATGTTGAGGTCCATTTCCTGGGCCGGGGTAATGAGTTCGTATCCGCCGCTTGATTCGTAGCCAATCTCTTTGTCACGAAACGTTTTCCTGATTTTCTGCAAGCCTTTATAGCGCATTTCGACGATGTCGAGCATATTGGCTTCGCCCATTTTCAGCGTGTCTGC
>DATHGW010000337.1:0-5095 GCA_035317445.1 Puia sp. | reverse complement strand
TTGAGCAGACAACGCGGAAATGAACAACAGGCAATTCAACTTTTACGATCTCGAATTCACGGATGAAGATTTTTCTGGGCGACAGTTTCACGGCTTCTCCCCTTCTCGCCATTTGATACGCTCTTTGCCCGTTTTTTTTGATGGCAGAATGGGCAGGAGGCACTTGTGCAATTTCGCCGGTAAATTGTTTCGCCGCGGCCAGGATGGCCTCATCGGTCAGTCCGGTAATATCCCTGAAATCCTGCGGTTCGGCTTCCAGGTCGTATGTGATGGTGGTCGCCCCCAGCGTGAACGTGCCGGTATATTCTTTTTCCTGCGCCATGAATTCATTGATCCGCTTGGTGAATTTGCCTGTACAAAGGATGAGCAAACCGGTTGCCAGGGGATCAAGCGTGCCAGCGTGACCAACCTTAATTCCTTTCAGAAGGTAATTGACTTTTTTTACAACGGCGAAGGAGGTCCAGTGTTTTGGTTTGTCTATCAGGAGAACCTGGCCGGCCTTGTATATGTTTTTTTCTTCTTGTTCCATGATATGCTGTGCAAAGGTAATAGGTGGGATTGGGATGACATTAGTCATATTGCCTGTCGCGCCTTTATCTCAAGATACTTGTTGACCGTATTAACGGTGAGGTGCTGCGGCGTTGTCAGAATGGTGGCGATGCCATGCTGCTGCAGCTCTTTCACGATCAGTCTTTTTTCATAAGAGAATTTTGTTGCGATGGTTTTGATGTACAGGTTTTCGATATTTTTTACATCGCTTTCCGTGAGCTGAAGCAATTCGGTATTGTCGAAAAAAACCACGAGGAGCAAATGGTTGCGCGCGATACTCCTGATGTAAGGCATTTGCCGCTGGAGAGCAGACAAGGATTCGAAATTTGTAAATAAAACAATCAGGCTGCGCTGGGTGATGCGCGTTCTGATGAGCGAATGTAATTTCTCAAAGTCTGTCTCGAGGAACCTGGTCTGTTGATTGTAGAGGGTTTCCAGAATAGCCGACATCTGCATAGCCTTATGATCAGCGGGCAAAAAATTGCTGATCTGGTCGGCGAAAATCACAAGCCCTGCTTTGTCCTGCTTGATCAAAGCAACGCGGGATAAGATCAGCGTGGCATTGATAGCGTAATCCAGCAAGGTCATGCCTTCAAAAGGCATTTTCATCACCCTTCCCTTGTCCACGATACAATAGACCTGCTGGCTTTTTTCATCGGTGTATTTGTTGATCATGAGCTGACCTCCGCGACGTCCCGTTGCTTTCCAATTGATGCTTCTAATGTCATCGCCCGTAACATATTCCTTGATCTGTTCAAATTCCAGGCTATGGCCCAGTTTGCGAATTTTGCGTGTGCCCCCTTCCGCGAGCTTGTTGGAATGGGCAAGCAGTTCAAATTTCCTGAGATCCTGAAATGAGGGCAGCACTTTCACGGTTTTTTCTGCATGTATGATCTTTCTTCTCACAACCAGCGCGATGGGCGTCTTCATGAACAGGTTGATGTTATGAAAAACATATTCACCTCTTTCCGTTGGGCGAACCAAATAGGTATGCAGCGTTTCTTCGCCGGGCCTGAGTTGTGCGTAGATCGAAAAGTTCCTCATCTGGAGTTGATCAGGGAGTTCATCGATGATCCTCACCCGGATGGCAAAAGGACAATGATTGACGACGCGAAGGTTGATGCTGTTTTGATCGCCGTTGCTTAATCTGTCCGGGAGTTCTCTTTCCGCGGACACGGGATTCCCGTTGGAGAAACTGACCACATAATCCAGCACAAGGACCACCATCAGCGAGATAAAAGCGATCTGGGCAACAGGGAAAAGTGCCGGCATTCCATAAGAAAATACAAACAGGATGATCACGGCTACCAGCAACCAGTAAAATCTTCTGCTGAAAAATACAGATTGATAAATATTTTTTATCATGACTTATCTGATGTGTTGTGCCTCACCTGGGAATATCCATTGAGCTGATGATTTCATTGATCACTTCATCCGGAGCCGTTCCTTCCATTTCCTTTTCCGGGGTCAACTCCAGGCGATGCCTCAGCACGGCGGGCGAAACATAAATAATATCGTCTGGTACCACAAAATCACGTCCACGCATAGCCGCCAGGGCCTTGGATCCGTTCAGTATCCCGATTGACGCGCGGGGCGAAGCGCCTAGATAGATGGACTTGTGGTTGCGTGTGCCGGCCACCAGGGATGTAATAAACCTGATCAGCTTTTCTTCCACATGAATCTGGTGAACCTGTTTTCGCAAGAGGTCAACCTGTGCGGCAGACATCACCGGCAATACTTTGCTGATCATATCCTCCTGGCTGTTGCTGTGGTGATTCAGCACGATCTGAAATTCCTGTTCCAGGGTTGGATAGTCAACATTGATTTTGAATAGGAACCGGTCGAGCTGGGCCTCCGGCAAATGGTAAGTACCCTCCTGCTCTATGGGATTTTGCGTGGCCACGACCATAAAGGGCGGCTGTAAGGGAAAGCTTTGACCATCCACAGTAATTTGCCTTTCTTCCATCACCTCGAACAAGGCGGCCTGGGTCTTGGCCGGCGCACGATTGATTTCATCGATCAAAACAATATTGCTGAACACCGGGCCCGGCTTGAATTGAAAAATAAGTTCTTTGGGATTAAAAACAGAAGTCCCGATGACATCGCTGGGCATGAGATCCGGTGTAAACTGGATCCTCGAAAACCCTACTGAAATGGCCTTGCTGAGCAATTTTGCGGTTAAGGTCTTGGCAACGCCAGGCACGCCTTCGATCAGGATATGACCGTCTGCCAGGATGCCGGCGAGAAGCAATTCAATCATTTTTTCCTGTCCTACGATCACTTTCCCGATCTCCCGCTTGAGCGCGGAAACGCCTTCCTGTAAAGCGTCCAGGTCCGTGCGTTGTTGAAAAAAATTTTCTTCCATTATTTATGCTTGTTTATAAAATTCCTCTATTTTTTTATTGAATTGCAAAAGTTGTTCATCTGTTAGGTAAGGGTCCAGCTGGAATGTTCTGATCAGCCCCACCAATCCAGCCAATCCCTCCCTGCTGAACCCACTCTTATAAGAAAGCCGGTCGACAAAATCATCATCTAATGAAGCTGTCGGGAGGTTGTATTTGGTGCGGACATGATCCAGGAAATGCGTAGTCATTTTAAGCGCCAGGTTCCCGTTGTCCTTTCTTTGATAATACAAGCGGCCGATGGTCTTGACAAAATCCAGCGAGCTGTTGCGCACAGCCGCTTTTGCGGGGATCAGTCTTTGTCTTCGCTTTGATTCAAGCAGATAGATGAATAAGAACAGCAGCAGGATGAGCCAAAAAGCCCATCGTAAAGACTGATTGGCCATGATGAATTGCAAAGCAGAAAAATTCCTGCTTCTCGGGTAACGGAAATAGTCATCCCATTTTATTTCAGTTATTGAAGCCGGAAGGTAAGAAAATACATTGTCGTAATAGGCTTTGTTCTCTTTGTGCAGTAGAAAGAAATTGGTGAGGGCCATGGGCGCAAAATGGAGATACAGTCCACCTCCTCCTTTATAGGTAAACCTTACAAAATTGGCAATGCCCGTTTCATTTCTCCCCAGTATGGTCGTGTATTGCGAATCCATCTGGCTGATGGCATTATCTGCAGGCAATCCCGGATATTGAAATGAAAGCGACTCATAGGAAAATGGATTGTACACACTCACCCGCAGGAGTCTTTGCCTGAACGGCCAAACGGGATGATCAATTTTTAGTTTAAGACTGTTCAACAGGGAATCGCCCATATAAAATGCGGAAATAAATACCTGGTTACCTTCCCCCACAAAATTCAGCAGCGCATTGATTTCTCTTTGATCAGGTATCACTTCCGGAGCAATGATAATATAAGCTGATCTCTTTTTTTCATCGGTTGTGCGTAATTTTCCTTTTAACTCCTCCCGAACCGGATATAGATTTTCCGGATTTGAAAATTTGTATTCGGCGGGAGAAATATGATTGATTTGAACGACTGCCTTTGGAAAAAGCCATTTCAGATTTTCAAATGCATAATAGGTCCCATAGGGAATCTTATCTTTTCTCCAGAGCGTGACCCGTTCATTCAGTTTTTTGGGTTCCTGCCGGCAGGCCATCATGGCCATGGCCAGCAAAAGAGATATGTATACATTCCAGTTTTTCAACGCCCGGTGATTTTATAAAAAATGTCAAAGTCTTCTCTTAATCTTTCAAACTGTGCGGCAGAAACTTCAAATCCGCCATACCACGCATATTCGTATGCCCTGGTCAACATCCTGAAATGCTTACCCTGGGGATGATGCTGAAGTTGTTGAACATATTCCTGGTTGGTTGCATTGACCTGGAAATGAATCAGTCCTTTCTCATCTGCCAATTTTAATGCTTTCAGGTACATGTAACGGACGGCATCGCGGTAATTTTTATCGCGGACAGCGGCATTGATCTTTTCTTCGAAATCGACCTGCTGAATATCCAATTCAGCATCATCTGCATTGGACTCCCTGAACGGGGTGGAATAAAACATGTACAGTTTATTCACGAATACAATCTTATACAATGCAAACAACAATATGCTCCCCAATAAAACAAACAAGGTCCGCTTGATCCATTTTTGATTGATCCGATATTGAAGGTTCTCCCAAAAATCCCTTTGCCGCTTAACCGGTTTCCTGAGCCAGTAGGCAGGGTCATTGGAGTAGGCAAAGTCTTTGTCGTGCTTCATGCGAAGGGCAATAGAATCAGGCACCATGCGGAATGTCACCGGTTCTGCCCTTTCGGTTTCGGCAGTGTCGACGGTGAAGGAGTCGGTTAGCCTCTGAGCTTCCTGCCCCATCACGTGTTTCCCGGTGAACAGGAAGAAGCAGAACAGGACTGGCAAAAAATGATAAAGCCAGGTTTTTATATCGTGTGAATGATGCATGAAGGTTGAATGAATCAAGTGATAGCTGTTGAACCCGGACTAACGGATCTTCTTTCAACTTTGAGTGGATAAAATACAAAATACCAAATGATGAAATAGGCGGAAGACAATAAGATGGACCCACTTAATAAAACGGGCATGCCGGAATATCGCGTTACAAATCCCTCCAGAAAGGCAGCAATAATAAAGA
>DATHGW010000336.1:0-2914 GCA_035317445.1 Puia sp. | reverse complement strand
TTATCAGGCTAAATACGGGAAAAATAAGGCCGCTTGCCATTTCAGACCTTGAATCCTACCTAACCCTGGGCAATGAATTGTTGAATATCGGCAAACCCTTTTACCTCGAAGGCATCGGAACACTGACCAAGAACCAGGACGGATCCTACGAATTTACCCCCGGCGAATACTCGACGACCAGACTTGAAGACCTGAGCTCTGAAAGAGGAGAAAAAAGTGGAAAGAGAAAATATGGGTCGGATGAGACTCATTACGAACAGGAGGTTCAACCCAATAACTCGAGGAAGCTCGTATTGTTGCTGGCCATTGTTGGCGGATTGATCGTGATCGGATTAGGCAGTTACCTGCTTTACAAGAAAAATGCAGCGCAAGCCGTTGAAAACAGCGCAATTCCCGTCGACACTGCTGCGGTGCATACCGATACAACGCATCTTGCCACCGGGCCTGCCGACTCAGCGGGTAAAGAAAAAAATACCCCTATGCAACAGGCCATACCCGCAAATGCGTCTTTGTATAAATTCATCATCCTGCAAACACATAATAAAGACAGGGCGCTGAAAAGATACAACCAGTTGCAGGGCTTCCAGCTCAAAATCAATATGGAGACCAGGGACTCTACCTATTTCAAAGTATATTTTTCCTTCCCCGCCCTGGCAAAAGATACAATTCACATCAAAGACTCGCTTCGAAGGGAATATGCGCACAATATAGTGATTGAAAGATAGGCAATGATCCCGGCATCAATTGCTGTATATCACGCCATCCTTCATGACCAGTCTCAATTTCCTGACTACAGAAATGTTTTTCAGCGGGTCACCTTCCACCGCAATGAGATCCGCCAATAATCCCTTCCTTATTCTGCCGATATTGTTATTCATTTTAAAGACGTCTGCGTTCACCGAAGTGGCCGAACGCAGTACATCGGCGGGTTTCATACCAAAATCAACCATCGCCTCCATTTCACGGGCATTATCGCCATGCGTAAAAACACCTACGTCTCCACCCATGCAGATCGTGACACCGGCACTCAGCGCCGCCCTCATGCTCGCGCGTTTCGCTTTTATGGATTCCGGTTCAGCATCAACAGCCTTCCTCCATCCTTTATATTGTTCAATGGCCTCCGATGCGGCGATCGTAGGACAAAAAGCAATCCCTCTTTCTTTCATCAGCTTAAAAACTTCGGGGGTGCCGGCATATCCGTGTTCAACTGTTGACACGCCTGCAAGGATGGCCCTGCGCATACCCTCTGCCGTGGTTGCATGTGCAACCACCTGCCTGCCACTGCTGGAAGCGACGTCAACCACTACTTTCAACTCTTCCAGAGTAAAAGTCGGTTCGGCCTCCTTTTCGGGACCCCAGGAGTAATCTGCATATACTTTGATCAGATCCGCTCCTTTGCCGATTTGTGTTCTGACCTCCCTGATCAGGGCGTCCTTTCCGTCGGCTTCTGCCGCACCACGCGAAGCGTCCAGATCAGCGCTTAAAACCTTCGGGCCATAACTACCGGTGGCGACGATCGCCCTGGTGGCACAGATCATCCTCGGCCCCGGAATGATTCTCTTTTCAATGGCCTGTTTCAATCCTACATCGTCGTACATAGCACCTTCGGTTCCGAGATCCCTGACGGTCGTAAATCCAGCCATCAGGGTGTTCCTCGCATTCACCGTGGCGCGGGCCGTTCGCTCAGCCCGGGATTCTTTCATGACCTGGTTCACCCAACTGGTCTCATTGTATGGATGAAGAAAGAAATGGCTATGCCCTTCTATCAGTCCGGGCAGCAGCGTACATCCCCTCAATTCGATAACGATCGTATTAGCCGGAATTTTAATGGAATCGGCAGCGCCTGCTGCTTCAATCTTGTTTTTGAACACCAACACGTCCCAATGAAGATGCAATTGCTCGCCGTCAAAAACGGCTTCAGGTTTGAGCAAATAAAAACTATCGGTTTTGCTGTTTTGTCCAAACGCCATTTGACCGCATTCCATAAACAGGATGGAAAGCAATACTGCAGTGATGTGTTTACGAAATGACATGATCGTTGTTTTTTCTTTTAAAGTACCAATAGAAAGGGACACCGGTCATCGTCAGCAATATTCCGAAAACTGAATTGATCAACGGAGACTTACCGCTATTGAAATTGGATACATCGCTGAACAATGTACTTCCGATGTAAAAGAGGGTGAATACAATAAAGATCCATGGGATCCATGGATAACCGCTTACTTTATAGGGACGGCGCAGGTCGGGCATTTTCTTACGGAGTATAAAAACGCCGATAACCGTCAGAAGATAAAATACCCAGGACATAAACACAAACATGTCGGCAAGAATATCAAAAGAACCTGATAAAACAAATAAGGAACTGATCACGGTCATAACCACCACTGCATTTCCCGGAGTTTGAAAACGCGGATGGATCCTGCCGGTGGATGGAAAAAAAGTTTTGCTTTGTCCCATGGCGAAGGTGACCCGCGCGCTGGCGAGCAGGTTGACATTTGACGCTCCGAACGCGGAGATCACGATCAGCAATGCGATGATACTGCCGCCCATAACGCCCAACGCTTTTTCCGCGGCGTCGGCAGCGACCAGTTTTGAGACGGCCATCGCATCGATGGACAGCATATAAATGTAGGCGAGATTGACAACCACATAAACCAAAATGCAGGCAAATAAACCGAATATCAAACTCCTTGTCAGGTTCTTGTCGGGATCTTTGATTTCACCCGCCACCATATTTACGTTGACCCATCCATCATAAGAAGCGAAGGCCCCGGTGGTAGCAGCCATAAAGGCTGCAAACAAAGGCCAGCCAGACAAATTAAATGATGAACCATTCGTAAAATAATTGTGGACGGAGCCCTTGCCTGAAAATAATAATCCAACGACCAGCAGAAGAAGTGCCAATGTTTTGACC
>DATHGW010000335.1:0-4254 GCA_035317445.1 Puia sp. | reverse complement strand
AGCGATTAGTATAACAATCGTAAAAAGCGTTCTCATTGGAGAAAGGATTTGATACAAGATACGCTGGTTCTCATCCTTTTGCAATAGGAAAAATACGGTGTTTATTTACTTTCAACACGCACAATAATCTGCACGGCGATTCGTTATCCCATGTATCTTTATCCATAAAAGCCAGTATCAATGAAAAGAAATCATATGTATTTCGACACGCAGAAAGTGAAGGTTTACCGAGCCAGTTACCGGCCTTCCTCTAATTTGTATCGTCTTTTTAAGACTGTTTTGTCTGTTCTTATCGAAGGTCAGTCCCCTATAGGAGGATCTCATCATTATTATAGCAAGAAGAAAAGGTAGTCGGACCATGTCCGGACTACAGGAAAGCACTTACCTCTGAGATTATTTTTACGACCGCATCGGCTGATGCGGTTTTTTTATGGGTTAGGCGCAGGTGACCCGGTTGCAGGATTCTCCTTGGCCTGGTTCATCTGCCTTTGAATATTCCGGGGTATCTGTGGACCACCCTGGTTTCTGGTATTAAGGCCGGCGCGGTTGAGATTAAAGGTAAATGTCAGCATGAAATATCTCTGTAATACGTTTGACCTGGTATCCAGGATATAGTTATCACCGGTTGTCCGGCTGATGCTCTTATTTTGATTGAGGATGTCATTTACTGAAAGTTTCAATTCCCCATTTCTTTTCTTAAATATCTCCCGCGCAATACTGGCATTCCATAAGGGAATGGTCTCGTTGTAACCCTGCGAACGACCGCTGATGATGTATTGATTATAATCAGTGTAAAGCACCCAATCCTTGATGAAAATATAAGAAATATCAGCCGTATAGGTTTGCGAGAAATAGGCATTGTTCAGGGTTGCCTGTATGGTATAATGAACGTCGTTATAGGAAACGCTCCCGTTCAAGCCTAGGTTTAATTTGTCATTGAACACCAGGTTGATGCCCGCAGTTTGGGTGACTACCCAGGTCCTGGACATATTTAATTGCTGGTATAACAGGCTCGGATTGCGATTGAAAGATATCGAGTTGTTGAAGTTCAGGTTGCTGCCCTTCATTTTTCCTTTCAGTGGAATTCCCAAAGTGACGAAAGAACTTCCACTGAATGTTCCGTTCAGGTTGACGGGTTTAATGATCTGGATACTTCTTCCGAGGGAATCAATGCTATTCACGATTTTGTTATAGGTATTGTCCAATACGACATTAACGGAGAGGAATTTGAAAGTGGAAGGGTTAAAGCTATTATACCTGACGTTTACGTTGTTTTCAAATTCCGGCTGCAGGTTAGGGTTACCAGCCTTGATTTGGAGTGGATTGGAAACATCTGCCACGGGTTGTAATTGAGTGATGTTGGGTTGATTGGTATGGCCCCGGTAACTGATGCGTAAATTCTGGGTTTTGCTGAAACTATAATTGAAATTAGCCGTAGGGATCAGGTTGATAAATTCGTATTGGATGGTAGAATCCTTACCCGTTGTTGCCTGAATGGTTCTGCTGGATAGTTTCGCAAACTGTACACCCAGCCCAAGCTGGAAATTATATTTTTTTTCCACCACCCTGAAATTCGCGCCCACGCGGTTGGCATAAAAGCCGCTCTCAAAGTAATTGGTTTGGGGAGCGTTGACCAGATCATAATTTTTAGATGTCGAATCGAAATTGAAAGCTCTTCTGTCGGACGTATTAAAGTTATTGGTATAGGCATAATTAAACTCCAGCAATTTGCCCGCTCCAACAGATTCAGTATAGGACAGGCTGAGTACGTTGTTATTGGATTTTGTTTTTTGTGAGGATTGAAGATCCTGGAGCAGGGTACTGTCAAGCGTTCCGTCCGGGTTGTAAAAATCGAGCGGTGAGTAATTCGTGCCTGTACCCTTGCTGTCATTCAGCGTATTGTTCCATCCCAATGTGATCGTGCGTCCGGGGGTCCGGAAACGTTTGCGGAAAAGCAAATTGTTGTTCAGGCTCATTCCGTTTCGAATGGAGCTGTTCTGGGTAAAGCCACTGATCGCGTTATAATTGTAAGGATCTTTGACCGCCTGCGTAAACGTAGTATCAAAACTATTGCTTTCTGAATGTTGGAAAGTGAGTGAGGGAATGTACAAAATAGAGGTCATCGTATCGATCGCATATTCCATTCGCAGGTTAAACCGGTGATTTTGGTTCATATTGTTCGATACCACATTGTCCGTCTGGTTGGCAACCGAATCTCCGGGAAAAAAGCTCTGGCGATAATTGCTTTGGACCAGCCTGTTGTTGCTGGCTGAAAAGAAATAACTCCCGGTTACCACAAATTTATTGGCAAACTTATCTGTGTAATTGAGACCGATGGAACTTGCCTGCGTGATTCCTGTGCTGCTGGTGCCGGTGCCGATGGATGTGGTATTTCCGGCTGCCCCTCCCCGGTAGGTACCACCACCCCTATTCTGACCGCCACCACCACCTCCTCCTCCAAATCCCCCGATGCCTCCTGAATTGCGCGATCCGAAACCACCCATGGAAGTAATGACATCTGAGAAACTGAATCCTTGTTGATTGATGTTGTTGGATGCGCCAATAAGCGAAAATCGCTGGTCTTCATTAAACCGGCTGAATGAGAGCGTACTCTGGTAACGGTCATCGGTGCCATATCCTGCGATAGCCCTTCCAAAATAACCTTTCTTCTTGTCTTTCTTAAGTTTGATATTAACTGCTTTTTGGCGGCTGCCGTCATCGATTTTGGTGAATTTCGCCTGGTCGCTCATATCATCAAATACCTGAACCGATTCGATCATGTCTGCAGTGATGTTCTTGGTAGCGAGTTTAGGATCTGTTCCGAAGAATTCTTTGCCATCAACATAGACTTTTTGTACCTGTTCTCCCTGTGCGGTGACATTGCCATCCTTGTCGACCTGTACGCCGGGAAGTTTTTTCAACAGATCTTCCGCAAAAGCATTGGGTTTTACTTTAAATGCACCGGCAGCATATTCAACGGTATCCAGTTTGATCTCGATAGGGGCTCTTTCCACGATGACTTCATCGAGTGTTTCACTGGATTTTTGCAGATAGATAGTTTCAAAATTGATCTCTTTTTTATCAGCTGAAATGGAAAATCGTTTGGTAACGGCGTGGTATCCCTGGAAGGAAATAATGAGCCGGTAGCTTCCCTCGGCCAGCGGCCTGATGAGGAAATCGCCGTTTTTGTCTGTAATGGCAAAAGCTTCAACAGTGGAATCGGAGGAGTGTGTGATGGAAACTGAAGCAGAAGCAAGGACTTGCCGGCCTATTGAATCCATAACCTTTCCCTTGATTGAACCCGGTATCCCGGCCTGGCCAGAAGCGGCAAGACTGAGGACAATGGCAAGGGAAAACACAAGAAAGATCCTCATGTTGATTTGAGATTACAATACAATATAGCAGGTGCTTTCCGGTGTAAAAAGGGAAGTATAGATTAGAGGCAAAAATCAAGCCATGGCAGGGTGAATAAAGGAGGAAATTAGCTGAACAGGTACTCTACGTCTTCCCTGGTCAGGCTCTTTACAAATCCGTCGTCGTCGGCAATAAGGTCCTTGGCCAATACGCGTTTCTTTTCCTGGAGCTGCAGGATCTTGTCTTCAATGCTGTCTTTGCAGATCATTCTGTACGCGAAAATGTTTTTTGTTTGCCCGATTCGGTGCGTGCGGTCAATGGCCTGTTGTTCAACGGCGGGATTCCACCAGGGGTCTACGATGTACACATAATCGGCGGCAGTGAGATTCAGACCGACTCCCCCAGCTTTGAGGGATATGAGAAACACCCGGCACTCGTCGTCTTTCTGGAAATTCTGAATGGCTTTTTCGCGGTCTTGCGCGGCGGTACTTCCGTCGAAATACTCAAATTTCACATCCAGGGCCTTTAGTTTCTCTCTGATCAGGGCCAGCATACCGAGAAACTGTGAAAAAATAAGGGCTTTGTGATCACCGATGTTTTCAGTAATCTCCCTCGTGAGTTCGTCGAGTTTAATGGAATGGTTGGGATATTTTTCCGGCTCATTGAGGATCGCCGGCGAATCGCAGATCTGCCGCAATTTCATCAGGCCCTGCAGGATAGTCAGCTGGGATTTTTGAATGCCCTGGGTCTCGATCGTACCCAGGATCTTATCCCGGTAGTCATTGCGATATGCATTGTAAACCTTGCGCTGCTCTTCTTCCATTTCACAATAGAGAATGGTCTCCATTTTCTCGGGCAGGTCCTGGGCCACCTGTTCTTTGGTGCGTCGAAGAATAAAGG